>NZ_JWIM01000001.1:0-107895 GCF_002896535.1 Mesotoga sp. B105.6.4
AGTTCCTAATCGAAGCCTGTACTAGGGTCACGCCACCTGTATGCCGGTCACCATCTGGACAGTAAGCAGGTTTCCTCCAGACTTATCCCGGGATAGTATGTCCTCCCGGTTTTGATGACACTAGTAGTTCTTACGACACGTTCACGGTGGTTCACTTGTATTCGTCTCCTCTGGTACTCACCTGACGGGATCGCTGTCCCGCCTTTTCCCGTAACGTTCACTACCATGGCTCTTTACCACAGCAGCTTACGGTGGTTTGAAGCCTCCACCTGCATGGCGGCTTCGAGGGGCCCTCCCTCATCTTCAATTAAGCATGGCTTGAAGTTTCCTTCTTCGCCTTCTTGGCACACACCAACCGCAACCAGTATTGTGGAAACAACTATGGAGATTCCACATTATAAATCTCGCAATCTTCACTATAATTTTAATGCAAATGATTGATTCTTAAGAAAATGGCATTGCTCAAACGATCAGTCTTCAAAACTCTGATCTTGAAGAATCCTTTAGCGGTCAAGAGCCCGTCACTGAGTAGTGCTTTCTGGGTATCGTGAAGGCAAAAATGATAGACTTGACAAAACCAGTCGTTTCTCATACAGGAGTATTTATGAAGAATTGGCTTATAGCTGTCTCTCTGGCTGCTCTAGCAACGCTTTTCTGGGCCGTTATAGGTTTTGCGGTGACAGAAGTCAGGTATTCTAAAGTTGAAAGTCAAATTGCCAACTCCGCAAGAATGATCGCGGAAAACACTGCAAAGACCACATTAATCGGCCACTTTCATCGGGATTCGTTTTATGAAGCTGTTATGCAGAATGACAACGATTTCACCAATCACTACCTAATGGAGATGCTGGCCAGTAATATGCATATCAAAGGTGTTGCTGTTTTTTTTAATGATGAGGTTTTTGCGTCTGCTGGTGAGAAGTTTGAAATTGCCGTCACGCCTACTGTTGAAGGAGGAGACTACTCGGAGATCTTCTCAGTGGGCAAGGATCTTTTTGCAATTTCTGCCTTCACCAACAACGCTGGTTCAGAGAGCTCAAAGGATGGGTATGTCATTCTGAAGCTAGATCTCGAGGGAATTCTGAGTCTGCTTACAACAGAAGGATACAGCTTGAATAGCGAGAAGGGGAGTCTGCTATTAGCAGGAGTCTCAGTTTCTCTTGAGCGCAGATGGCTACCGGCTAACTATGCCGCAATCGCTTTCGTCTTTCTTCTGACATTCGCCTTCACCGCTACTATACAGCGAATGACTGGCAAGAAGTTTCTTGTCAGAAGGAACAGAGAAATGTCTCTGCTTCTGGAAAAGATTCCGACACTGATCTGGTGCTTCAGAGATCAGGAGACTTTCGGAATCGTCAATGAGTCGTTTGCAAAGTTCTTTGGCAGGCACCCGGAGGAAATTGATGGGAAGAATGTCTTTGAGATTCTCACGGAACAGGAGGCAATAGAATGTGTTGAGAGCAACAAGGAAGTTTTCGCTCGAAAAGAGAAACTTGCTTTTGAGCAGAATTCAGAGAACTCGATTGGAGAGCTAAGAATCCTGGAGATTACGAAGACGCCGGATATCGACGAGTTCGGAAATATTAAATCCGTGGTTTGTTCTGCAAACGATGTCACAGAGGAAAGAAAGGCTCTTAGCAAGATCAAGCTCATCCAATTTGGGCTGGATAACGCGAACGATGAGGCCTACTGGATTGCACCTGACGGCACGATACTGTATGCAAACAGCGAAGCCTGTAAGAATCTTGGATACACAAAGGATGAGATTTCCGGACTGAAGGTAAATGATCTCGATAAATCGATGGAGGCAATGGATAGAAGAGTAAGCTGGGAAAGGCTTAAGTCGAAAGGAAGGGATACATTTGAAGCCTATCATGTGAGAAAGGACGGCTCTGTCTTTCCCGTCGAGATTAACAGGAATTATTTCAGGTACGATGAAAGCGAATACGAATTTACTTTTGCCCGAGATATATCTGAACGCATGAGAAATCTGGAGATTCTTGAGAGAGATAGGTTCAGAATAGAACGGCTTCACGATGCAGCTCTCAATCTGGAAAGATGCGGAACCCTCCAGGATGTATATGACTCTGTGATTGAAGCAGCTAATGAGATCCTTGAATTTGATATATGCTTCATCTGTGTCAACGAAGAGGATAATCTAGTAATCAAGGCATCTTCCAACCTAAATCCGCGAGACCCAATTGTAATGCCGAAAGATGTTGGAATTGTCGGGAAGACTTTCAGAGAGAAGAAGCCTTACATAATCGATGATATCCAGGAGTTCCCCGGCACTCTCAAATCAAACGACATCTACCGTGCTGGCCTAAGCGTTCCGATTGGAGATGTTGGAGTCTTTCAGGCGATGTCCGCGAATAGGTCGAAGTTTGGCCAACAGGAGCTAAGACTGACTGAACTTCTTATGTCTCACGTCCGCGAAGCGATCGTGAGAATCGAGACCGAGAAGCGTATGAATTACATGTCTCTTCATGACGGGCTTACTGATTTGTACAACAGGTTCTATTTCGAGGAAGAACTCATCAGGTTGGAAGGATCGAGATTCTATCCTATTTCAATCGTTTCGGCCGATGTCGACGGTCTGAAGCTAATTAACGATACGATGGGCCATGCAAGAGGAGATCAGATACTTTTGGAGTTTTCGAGAATTCTGAGATCCTGTTTCAGAAAGAATGATGTTATTGCAAGGTTTGGTGGAGACGAATTTGCAGTTATTCTCATACGAACGGATGAAGCTACTACCGAGAAGATCGCGTCGAGAGTCAGGGAGATTGTCGGTAAATTCAACAGAGATCACATCGGACCTCCTCTGAGTGTTTCCATGGGAATCGCTACCAGTAAGGGACAGGAACAATCTCTTGTCGAGACTCTGAGGCATGCAGATGACCTGATGTATCGTGACAAACTTTACAGGAGCTCCAGCGTCAGAAGCCAGATGGTGAACACGCTGCTAGTTACTCTTGCCGAAAAGGATCAAATCTCTGGCGGTCATGCGAAGAGACTGCAGAGGATGTGCCTAGAACTGGGAAGAAGAGCAGGACTGAGTTCTCGGCAACTCAGCGACCTAGCGCTTTTTGCTCAGGTTCACGATCTAGGAAAGGTTGGAATTCCAGATAGAATACTATTCAAACCAGGCCCACTAGATGATGATGAATGGAAAGTGATGAGACTTCACCCAGAAAAGGGATACAGGATCGCCGTGTCATCTCCAGACCTCTCTTCAGTCGCAGATCTAATTCTCAGGCATCATGAAAGATGGGATGGTGAGGGCTATCCTCTGGGTATCAAGGGCGATAAGATCCCCGTTGAATGCAGAATTCTTTCTATTGTAGATGCCTTTGATGCAATGACAAATGACAGACCATACAGCAAAGCCAGGAACAGGCAGGAAGCAATTGACGAAATAAAGAGATGTTCCGGTACTCAATTTGACCCCGAACTGGTGATTAAGTTTAGGGAAATGATAGAGATAGAGTCTTTCTAGATGCTCTTGATTATTTGTGAGATTTTTTTGTAGCTCAGAAGAGATATAAGAAGCGCTACTGCCAACGATGATAGTGATATTAGAAGGAGCCAAGCTGTGCCGGTGCCGTCAACTGCGCCTTTCAGAATCAACGTGATAGGCATTATTGCCCCAAAACTCAATCCCATGCAGATCAATTGGTTCAGAAGAACGAATTTCGTTCTCATGAATGCATTCGGATTATCCATTTGATCGGGAGGTGACGAAAGAACACCTCTTATACCGAGCAGAGAGGATGTCACATAAAGCACAAAGACAGCCGGAACAACCATAAGATAACCGAAAGAACCTCTCTTGATCAAGATGCTTACGCCTAGAACGCCCACAAAGAGAACTGTCCCCAACAGAACAGGTAGAGTGGTTTTTATGGCTATCATCCTTCCCAGAGAAAGAGGCAATATCTTTGTAGTCTCAATAAAGGGATACTCTCTGCCCATCAAAAAGGCGGATTGTATAGTGGTGAAGATGGTACTAATAAGTACCATAGTGAAGATCGATGTTACTACTTCTTCTGATATAAGTCCAAAAACAAGTCCAAAGACAACGGGATAGAAAAGATAGTATATTAGCTGTTCATAGCGTCTATATATCTTTAGTTCTCTTCTGAGCAAAACCCATCCCCGCCTGTCATTGAAGGTCACGGTCTTCTGCTTGTTCTTGGAATATGATACCGGTTCGAATTTGATAGATGAGGCAACCCTGAAAAAAACATATCCCAGCAAAGGAATTGCTGCTACTCCAACTAGGAGGTACAGAGGGCTTTCCGAAGACTTAACACTCCAGGTGAAGATATTCATAGGGTTTGAAAAAACCTCCCAAGCGCTTGCCAGCTTCTGCAGATAAAGCGGTATGTTATCCGTGCTCTGTGGAACTAACTGAACTATTATGAAGAACATGAAAGCTGCCGCAATTTGAACGATGAACATTACTTTTCTTGCGACTGCCCTGGACATGAATTTCCCAAGAGCTACAGAAACGATGGAAGCCAGAAGTACGGTGTTTATTACCACGAGAACAAGTGAAGGGATTCCGATCCATGGATTGGGATCGATCCTGAGATGGTATGGAAGAGCGATTCCCAGAAAGACGGACAGAGTGAGCCCCTGATATAGGGTCGAGATAATAATCTGATAGACTATGATACTCACTCTCTTTACCGGAAGAACGAGAAGCATGTCTATCTCATCGTTTCTCATGAAGAGATAAGACGATGTGGCCGAAAACGAGATTAGAAAGAACAGCCCTGAGATTGTCAGAAAGAATCCGGCCATGACCTTGCCAAGGGAGACGCCTTCAACGGCTACTCCAGAAGTCGCACCATACACGTTCCAGAGAAACATTCCGATCATGATTGTGAATAGTGCAAAGACGAATAGCTGGCCCGAAAGGCCTCCTCTTGTGCCTTTCTTGCCCGGAAACATGAAGAGCTTGTACTTAAGGAACAGCTTAAGGTCGTTCAAATAGACACCTCACAATGCGCCTACAATTTCCTGGATGTCTTCGTTCTCGCCAGTAAGCTGCAGGAAGAGGTTCTCTAGAGTCTCTTTGTTGTCGGCTCCTGCTCTCTTTCTTAGCTCATCCATCGTGCCCTCGGAAATAAGCTTCCCCTTGTTGATTATGCCTATACGGTCGCACATCTTTTCCGCTATCTCCAGCACGTGTGTGGTCATGAAAATGGTAGAGCCTTCGCCCTTATACTTCTCAAGAAGCATCTTAAGTATCTTCGCGCTTCTTGCATCGAGACCTACGGTCGGCTCATCCAAAAAGATGACTTCTGGTCTCCTCATCAGAACAGAGATAACCATTATCTTCTGTTTCATACCGTGAGACATCTCAGATATCATCTTCCCCAGATAATCTATTCCAAACGCTTCACATAGTTCGCCGACTCTCTTCTTCGCTTCTTGTCTCTTATCGGGAAAGACATCCATAATGAACTCAAGGAACTCCGCTCCTGTAAAGTAGGAATAGATTCTTGGTTCTTCAGGGACAACACCGATCTTGCTCTTTATCTGAAGCTCATTATTCGAGTAGTTCATGCCGAGGATTTTTATCTCTCCAGAAGTAGGTCTAAGCGTACCGGTAAGCATTCTAATCGTTGTTGTCTTTCCAGCTCCGTTTGGTCCCAGAAAGCCATATATCTCGCCAGAGTTCACCAGCAGATCTATCTCGTCTACTACGGGGCTCTTATCGAATGCTTTCGTAAGTTTTTTACAGTCAATCATCTAGCATCCCTCCAGACGGTATTGCTTCAGGACGATCTTCGTGTATGACCCGAACCTATTCTACGACAAGACCCGATACATTTCACAAAATGTCAAGAAATTCTGTTGATCTGGCAGATGATTCCTATACAGCGCAGGCAATCCTGTTGCCGGATGATATAATTGGCTAAGTTTATGAGGTGGGCATATGAGAAAAGCTGTCTCCTTCGCATTATTAGCTGCCGTAGTAATAATTCTATTGTCGGGAATCAACGGTCTCAGCTTCGATCCCTCGCCCGCAGCATTTCTGAGCCATGATGATCCTGAACTGGCAGCGTTCAACCGAATCGCGGAGGTTTTTGGAGACACTGGATCGATCATGGTGATTCTTAATGCATCGGAAACTCCACTCGAGCTTCTGAAAAGAATATCAGATGAGATAAAGTCTCTTGACTGGGTCAACTCGGTGTTGTCAGCCACTGAAGCGATGAAGCTGGGAAGGTTCAATCTTTTCACTTTGAGAATTCCAACTGAGGACTACGTGTACTTGGAAGATGGGAAATTGGTGCTGAATGAAGATCTGCTGACAGATCCGATATACAGTAACCTGCTGATATCTTCTGACGGCAGCTATTACGGCATACTGATTACAATCGCAGACGGAAATGAGTTGAGCAGCGACACACTTGTCCCTGAACTTCGATCGAAACTCGATTCTCTCGATGTAAAGGGCTATAGACTAATTGGAGAGAGCGTTGCCAACACAGAGACATTCAGATCAATAATCGATCTTACCTTCAAGTATCCACCTTTCATTCTACTTGCAATTCTCATGGTCTACGTAATCAAGTTCAGAAAGGTCTCGCTTGCTTTGCTTACACTGGTTCCTCCTCTAGCCTCCGTAATGGCGATAGTTGGAGTAATGGGTATAATGAAGCTTTCGATCAACAGTTTGACCGTTATGATCCCTTCATTTATCGTCATTATTGGAAGTGCATACGGGATGCATTTCCTCTCAAGGTTTGAAGAAAACATTCATCTTAAGAATGCCGTCAGTCGGACAGTTCACGAGGAGAGAGTTCCTGTTCTTTTATCTGCTTTGACAACGATGGCAGGCTTTTCTTCATACATTCTGCTCGACTTGAAGGCCTTTCAGGAGATGGGTATATTCGTCTGTTCAGGAATCTTCCTCTCTGCGGTTTTCACAATTGTCGTGCTCCCGGGACTTGTGCCTTCAAGAGAAACTGTGAATCCGCAACGTGCATCACCTCCAAGAGACGTAAATCGTCTTGCGAAAAAGGTAGTTGTCTGGGCCGTTATAGTGGGCAGTATCGCCTCTCCTTTTCTGATCATGACAATTCCAATGACTATTGACCAGTATAATTTCTTCAAAGAGAATTCGGAGATTAGAAGAAGCGCAAACACCATGAAAGAGGCTTTCGGTTGGCTGACAAATTATTCGCTGATGGTTACACCAAAAGAAGGGGATAGCATTGCATTAACGACAGATCATGTAGAGAGTTTGGAAGCGTTCGAAGCGGAGCTAAAGAGACTTGATGGAGTTTCGAAGGTCATGAGTCTACTCGATCTGTCAAGAGAGACGGGTGTTCCGTTGACGCTTATGGTGAGAGCACTGAACTCAAGTGATGTTTTCGGTGACTCTACAACACTTCTTGTGAGCGACAATGCTATACGATTCAATCTGTTCTCTCCGGAGAGCGACAGTCGAAGCGCCGAAAAACTGAAGTTGGCCGTCGAAGAACTAATAATGAGCTATCCGGAACTGGATGACAATTTCAGGTTCAATCTGGCTGGAACTACGCTTATATGGAAGAGCGTGAACTCCTCTGTTGTTAACAATCAGATTCAGAGCTTGATAGTATCGTTTGGGCTTATCATGCTCCTCCTATTCACGATATTCAAAAGTTTGAAGTCGACAATCATCGCCACGATACCTATTCTCCTTACAACTCTTTTCAACTTCGCTTTTATGGCGCTTTTCAGGATCCCGTTGAGCATTTCTACAGCGCTCATTTCGGGAATGTTGATGGGACTGGTAATCGATTATTCGATTCACTTCACTATCTGGTTCAGGAGGTTCGGCGATTCACGTAGGGCATATCAACAGACCGCAAATGCAATTCTTGCAAACGGGCTCAGTCTTGTTGCTGGCTTTTCAGTTCTTCTGCTTTCACCTCTCTTGTTGTACGTTGATGTGGCGAAGTTGATGGTTAGCGGACTTGTTGTGGGAATGGTTCTTACTCTAATACTTCTGCCAGAGATCGCATCTAGAAGTAAGAAGTTTTCTGATAGGGCAAAAGCCTCTGACTGATATAATTCACTTATATTCAGATTGGAGGTGGCGTTCTGAAAGCTCTCGTTTCTCTTCTTCCAGACGATCTGAATCGGTTTGTCAGAGAGCTGTGGGATGAATTGAAAACAGACTTCGGATTACGTTCGGTTATGCTCAATCCATTTCCACACATTAGCTATTGCATTTTCGAAGAGACGACTGTCACTTCAGATTCCATGCTTGAAGAGATTGCGGCCGTTATGGGTGCCTTCCCGGCAAAGACAGAATATCTTGGTATTTTCACTGGTGAGAGACCGGTTATTTTCATTGGAGTAGCTAAAAGTCCTAGTTTGGCTTCTCTTCATAAATCGCTATGTAAAGTCCTTTGTGAAGCGGTAGACAGCAAAGCAGCCGTTTACAGCGAGACTCGCTGGATTCCTCATATAACACTTGCCTATGGAGATGATATTAATCGAAGCAACATAGGTCCTGTGATGGAGAGACTTGCATTCAGGGACTTCCATCATGAGTTTGTAATTGACAATCTGGCAGTTCTTGAAGAGATTCCAGAGAAGGGAATTGTTGTCAGTAAGAGCTTCAGACTCACCTGTTCCTGAAGACAAGCTGGTCTATCTTTATGAATCATTTTTCGTGACTTTCAGTGTCTCAGATGGGCTCTCAAAGAGTCCAATTTGTTATAATCGATCAGAAGAAGGAGGTAGATGAATGAAAAGAATTGGCTGGAAGGAGATAGATTTGAAAATTCCACTGCCGAAGAATGTAAAGTCAACTGAATGTTTAAGTGAACTAGAGGAGTTCATCGGACAGGAGAGAGCCATAAGAGCTTTGGAGACAGGGCTTCATATAAACGCAAAGGGATACAATGTTTTTGTTTCCGGCAGTAACAACACCGGAAGAAGGACATTTGTCAGTCGTTATCTGAAGAAGAAGGTCGAAGGAACAAAGACTCCGGGCGACTGGATATATGTCTACAACTTTGATGAACAAAGGTCGCCAAATTCAATTCCACTTGAAGCGGGCGCTGGGAAGGTATTTCAGAAAGAGATGAACGAGTTTGTTGAGATAGCTATCAACTCGATCAGCGAGAGCTTTCAGAGTGAGGACTACCAGCAGAAGGTAACTTCGATCCAGAATGAGCAATCGGAAAAGCGTTCAAGTATGCTGAAGGAATTGTTAGAAAAGGCGAAAGAAAAGGATTTCACTGTTCAAATAAACCAGACAGGAGTTGCAACGATTCCTCTCTGGAACGGTAAACCGCTTACCCAGGAAGTGTACGAAGCCTTACCGGAGGAATACCAGAAGCAGCTTACCAAGAAAGGCGAGGAAGTCCGTGAATTAGTCAACTCGTATCTTCTTAGATTGAGCAAGATGGAAAAGGAGTATGGTGAGAAGTACAAGGAATTGAATCGAAACGTGGCTTCTTTCGCAGTTGAAGGTCACATAAAGGAGATGAAAGACAAGTTTAGCAAGAACAAAGAGGTCGTTGATTTTATAGAGAGCATGAAGGAAGACTTGCTTGACAATCTGGGAGTATTCTTCAGCCAGGAGATCGACTCCAAAGCTTTCTTCGGCAAGAGATATGCGGTCAATCTGTTTGTCGACAACTCGGGAATAGAGGGGAAACCCGTTGTGGAGGTAACAAACCCCAATTACTCCTCCCTTTTCGGAAGAATAGAGTATGTAGCAAAGATGGGAATGCTTGATACCGACCACACCATGATAAGGCCAGGCGCAATACATAACTCGAACGGCGGGTATCTTGTCCTTGATGCCAAGAGCGTACTGAGCGAACCCTACGTCTGGCAGACTCTGAAGCAGGTACTCTTTTCCGGTCTCGAAGGAATTGAGAATCTAGAACACAAGATCGGTCTCTTATCGACTGTTAGTCTGAAGCCTGAGCCAATTCCGCTGGATATAAAGATAATCATGATAGGCGAGCCGTGGATATACAGCATGTTAAGTACGCTCGATACGGATTTCAAGAAGCTCTTCAAGATTAAAGCCGAGTTTGATTGGGAAATGGCGTTGGAGAAGGACACGATTGGCAAGCTCTGTGGGCTAACCTGCAATATTGTGAGGGAGAATACTTTGAAGCCGCTTGAAAGGGACGGAATCAAAGAAGTGATAAAGAGAGCGATATTCCTTTCGGGAAGCAGGAAGAAAGTCTCGACTCAGTTTGGTACCCTTGAACAGCTCCTCCTGGAGAGCTCGGCCATGGCGGATATGAAGAAGCACGATATGATAGAGGCTGAGGATGTATCGACCGCTTGGGAAGAGATGCATACAAGGGTCTCCCTCTATCAGGACAAGATAAAGGAAATGTTCAAGAACTCGACATTGATGGTTCAGACAGATGGTGAGCTTGTTGGTGAGATAAACGGTTTGACAGTAGTCCAGACAGAGGATCTCTCTTTTGGAATACCGGTGAAAATAACTGCCAAAGCCGGTCCGGGCAACAGCGGTATAGTTGACATACAGAAAGAATCGGAACTAAGTGGAAGCATCCACAACAAAGCCAGCCTGACTATTCAGGGATACATGAGTTCGAGATATGCGCAGCAATTCCCGCTGAGTCTGAACGGTTCGATAAGTTTTGAGCAGGTCTATTCGACAGTTGAAGGGGATAGCGCTTCCGTGGCGGAGACAGTCGCTTTCCTGTCTGCAATTGCCGATGTACCGATTAAGCAGTCAATAGCAGTTACGGGCTCGATCAATCAAAGCGGAAGAGTCCAACCCGTAGGCGGAGTTCAGTACAAGATTCAGGGCTTCTATGATCTCTGCAAGATAAAGGGGTTTACCGGTCAACAGGGAGTGGTCGTGCCTCAGGCGAACTCTGACAATGTTGTTCTCCCTGACGAAATAATTAATGCCATTAAGGAAGGGAGATTCAACATATGGACCGTTGAGACCGTGGACGAGGCCATTGAGGTACTGACGGGCATGAAGTCGGGAAAGCTCGGGAAGAGCGGAGAGTACTCGCCTGGCAGCTTCAACCAGAGGGTAATAGAGAAGTTGATGAAGTACTATGAGATAGCTTCTCAATCGAAGAAATGACTAAGCAAGATACGTAAATCAATGGTGGTTGTTCAAATGGCCAATAAGAAAAATGGCGACAGACATATCTGGCATGTCCATCGCCATTTTTCGTAAGGCAGCTACCTGATCATGATTCGGAGTCTATTGCCGCGAATCTGTTCAGCATATAGTTTATGTATCCCTTTACATAAGAAGCAGTCTCTCTGAGAATCTCAACGGAGAGGTTGTCTAATTTCGATGTCTTGCCTGCTTCGTGAAGATCATCGAAATACTCTTTGCCTAGCCAGACTGCCTGAGGTTTCTCAAGTTCATTTCCCATAACATGTTTGAGTTCATAGTATACTGGATTGAGTTTCTCTCTGGAGTACTTCCGCAAATCTACCGCGGCCTGCTTCGGATTCTTGACGATTCTGGCAGGAACCTCTTCGAGCGCCATTAGCAGGGGCTCGTATTGTCCCCAAATCAAATAACCACCGTAGAAGTCGTATGCGAAGTGATAATTCGCAAAGATGGCGAGCCACTTGTCCATGTTGAAAGGAAGCTTCAGCAGTTCGAAAAACGGCGCGGGGAATGTATGAAAAGGCTGGCCGACATCTTCAAGATAGTGCATTGCTCTACCCATGAAGCGGTATGCCCAATAATGGTCTCCTCTGGAATAAGCGATCTCGGCCAGATCGCTGAAGTACTGAACGACGTCAGTCACTTCTCCGACTCTAACGAAGAAGAGCATTCTGTATTCCATGTGTCTTAATCCCTGGCTGTCTCCGAGGAGCGTCTCTATTCCCTTTAGTTCGAGCCCCTTATCCATGCCTAGATCGGGCTCGTAAGAATAGACCGAAAGGATCTGCCACAGGGGTGCCAAATTGTCAACAGGTCTGGGGTTTGGGAAGACTGCGCTGTATAGGTCGAGATCTTCTTCCGGCAGATAGCTCTCGCCGAGATAATCGTAGAAACCCTCTATGGCCGGATTGTATTCACGAGTGTCAACATCGGCGTATGTGTACGGGGTTATCTCAACGTACTTGTCAAAAACCTCCTCATACTGGGATACAATCAAATACGTTAGAGCATCGTGCCCCGACCATGAAAATCCGAACACGGCTAATAGCAGTATTAGAATCATCATCACCTTTTTCACGTAACCACCTCCAATTCTTATAATAACAGATTCAAACTGCATTATTGTCTTCTTGATACCGATTAGCTTCGTGATAGGCAAGCTTTCTGATAGTATTGTCTAAGAAAAGCAGTTTAGGGAGGTGCAATATGGCCGACGCTTCTAGAGGAGTTTCAAGAGGCTCATTAGACGTGCGGATTCTTCAAGATATTGAATTTGATTTCCAGCTCTACAGGTCTCTTGGTGCAGTATCGTACGAAGGAGGCACCGTAGGAGAGATTCTTTCGCTTGTACCGCATATAGATTGTGAAGACCCATCAACTTGGGTGAAGTCATTCAAGGACCTGGCAACAAGGTTGAAGAACCACGCTCTGAAGGTTTTGCAGAAGGGCAATAGCGAGACTGCTAGACAGGAGTTTCTGAGAGCAGCAAGTTACTTCAGAGCAGCAGAGTACTTCGGAGATCCTCGAGACTCTAAGACAAGGTACATCGGTATGGAAAGCAGAGATTGCTTTGTATATGCTTTCAGAACCACTGATATTCAGTTCGAAGCTGAGAGAATACCCTACGGTGAGGATTTCATTCCGGCGTACTGGATTGCTCCAACGACCGGCGGCACGAAGAAGACGATAATTATGATGAGTGGTTTTGACGGGACATCGGAAGAGATGTATTTCCAGGCAGGCTCGGCCGCTTTGCAGAGGGGTTACGCGGTTGTTCTCTTCGATGGCCCCGGTCAGGTAGGAATGAGAAGGTTTTCGCCCGAGACTCCGTTGCGTCCTGACTACGAAGTTCCGATTTCCAAAGTTGTCGACTATGCTTTGTCGAAGGAGGATGTCGATCCATCAAGACTCGCGCTGTATGGCATTAGTCTCGGAGGTTATTTCTCACTTAGGGCCGCTGCTCACGATTCCAGAATAAAAGCCCTGATTTCCAATTCACCTGTTACCGATATCTACAAGTACCTATCTGCATTTGCCGGAGAAGCTATCAATTCTCCTGAAGATATTACACTGGAAACGGTCGACCTTGTGCCCTCGGAGTATTTGTCTAAGGCTCAAAAGCTCCAGCTCGTCAACATAATGCTCAGGTTCGGCGAGGTCTCCATGTCCAAGGCTTTCAAAAGAATGAGGGATTTCGTTGTAGGCAACGCTATAAAGAGTATTCAGGTTCCATTCCTTGCCATGGTGGGAGAGGGAGAAGGAGAAGAGGCGCTCATCCAGGCAAGGGAAGCCTCAGATAACGTTTCGGGAAAGTCAACAATGAGAATATTCAAGAAGCAGGAAGGCGCAGATTCCCATTGTCAAGTTACTAATCTTCCTTTGTCCAATTCAGTGCTTCTTGATTGGCTGGACGATGTTTTTGGAGCAACGACATGAAGCGTATTGGCCTTTTGGGTGGGATGAGCTGGGAATCATCACTGGAGTACTACAGATTGCTAAATGAAATGGTCAAGAACAGGCTTGGGGGATTGCATTCCGCAGAATGCACCTTGGCTTCAGTTGATTTCGGCCCCGTTTCGGAGATGCTAAAGAGTAATGACTGGAAGGGTATAGAGAGGGTCTTGACTGCCGCAGCCATTGATCTGAAGAGAGCGGGTGCAGACTTTCTTATCATATGTACCAACACAATGCATCTTTTGGCCAGAGAAATCGAAGGAGCATCAGGGCTTGAAGTCCTAGAAATCGGTAAGGCAGTCGGAGAGGAGATCGAGAGAAGGGGACTTGAAACCGTTGGACTCCTCGGCACAAGATTCACTATGGAGAGGGCTTACTACAAGGATACTTTGGCGGGATTTGGCATAAATGTTATCGTTCCTTCAGCTGAAGAAATGGTAGTAGTAGATATGATTATCTTCGAGGAGCTCTGCAAAGGAATCTTCAGGGAGGAATCAAAGTCAGTCTATAAGGCAGTGATTAAGGGTCTTCAGTTCAATGGAGCCGAGGGAGTTATCCTTGGTTGCACTGAGATACCTCTGCTGATCAAAGAATCAGACGCTGACATTGCCGTTTTCGATACTACGGCCATTCACGCCCGGGCGGCCGTCGATCATGCTCTTGCGTGATTCGGAATCAAGAATACTGAATAGTCCACAGTTCTCTAGAGAATGCATGACGCATGAGATTGACTCACAAGACAAAAGCGTTTTGCTTCTGAATCGGTAAGTTCGACCGGATCCGAGATTCCAAATCACTCTTGTGTGAATCTCGACAGGGAAGGCTATTTTCTCAGGTAGATACTGCTATTCACATGATTAGCAGCTATTTCAAATTGCTAGTGATCGTTCACTTCGCGGAAGGAGGATCTAAGTATGAAAAGACTCTTGTTAGTGCTTCTATCAGTACTGCTGTTATCGGTAGTCTCTTTTTCTAGCGTTTACAATAGTGCGTCCAACGGTGACCTGCAAGGGGTAAAGGAAGCTGTCAACAGCGGTGGTAATATTAACGAGCGTGGCTATGCAAACAAAACACCCTTGATGGTCGCAGCGGATTACGGCCACTCGGAAATAGCAACCTACCTTATTGAATCTGGGGCAGACATTTCAACTGTTGACGACAATGGCTATACAGCTCTTCATTACGCTGCGAGAAAGGGTCTCCTCGATGTCGTGAAGATGCTCCTTGAAAGAGGGGCGGACATAAACGCTCATCCGGCCAGTTCGATGTTTTATGAAGGCTATACACCTTTGATCCTTGCCTGTGACAACTCCAAGAACGATGCTACTCTGGAAGTCGTTAAGTATCTTGTGGAGAAGGGAGCCGATCTGGAGAGAGTTGAATATGCTTTCCGCTCACCTTTGATTGCTGCGATATTTTCGAAGGGGACAAATACCGTAGTCTTCCTGCTTGAAAACGGAGCCGATCCAAATCGACCGGCCAAGGACGGAAGAACTCCTCTCTATCTAGCTATATCGGAAGGCCTCCCAATTGAGGGCATAGAAGCGCTTCTAGAACATGGGGCAGATGTGTCTATCGGCAATGAATACTATACGCCGCTTCAACTGGCCGTATCGAAGTCCAATAATGATATTTCGAAAATGCTGATCGAATTTGGCGCCGACTATTCTGGAGTAGATGATTCAGGTAATACCCTACTTCATCGCGCTGCAGGTAAGGGATCTACCAAGAACATCGAGATGTTTGTTGAGCTTGGAATCGAAGTTGATTCAAGGAACTATGAAGGGAAAACTCCTCTGCATATCGCTTCAGAGAACGAGTCCTTGAGAAATGTCAAGCTCCTTATTTCGCTTGGAGCCGACGTCCTGGCAAGAGATAACAATAATCACCTGCCCCTACACTTGCATCTCGCTGTCTACCAAGAAGACAAAGAAACTATTGAGAGCTTGCTTTCTGCGGGTGTCAGTATCAATAACAATGAAGTAGAAAGCGGTATCTCACCGCTTCATATCGCAGCCGCTTATGGAAAGCTAGATATTGTCAAGTACCTCTTAGAAAGAGGCGCGGATGTTTCGATCGAGACAGATGAGGGAATCCTTCCAATTCATTCCGCTGTCGGCCGCAGGGGAAAGACGGAAGTCGTCGATTACTTGCTCGAAAGCGGAGCTGACATTGAGGCCGAAGATAACGAAGGCAGAACGCCTATCTTCTATGCTGTTAAAGACTACAACATGGAAGCGATTTCTTACCTCGGTGAGAGAGGAGCGAATGTCAATCATCAGGATCACAGCGGGAAAACGCCCTCACACTACGCTGTCGAGGACAAATGGGACGCGATCGAAATGCTTACGATCCTGAGCGGATTCGGTTTGGTGCCGGATACAAAGGACAACGCAGGAATGACTCCGGAGGATTATGCTGCATCAGAAGAGATAGTTGGATTCTTGAAAACGCTTTATTGAAGTCTCGGATAAGTCCGCGATCCAAACTACTAAACCGGTGTCTGCCTTGCGCAGGGACCGGTTGTTTGTAATGGGCCATAAGATGTTAACCAAGAAACGTCATTGTCAATCATTGACTCTTCTGGCATTTTGAGCGGCTTTCTGAAGAAGAGAAAACAGGCAATCTCTTTCGCCGTTGGAGAAACCTTCTGTTAGCATTGTTTCATGATCTCTTCCAAGCCTTCCTAGCTCTTGACCAATTCTTATGCCGCTTTCTGTGAGAAACAGCCTGTAACTCCGGCTGTCTGATGGGTCGGTTTTCCTCTTTATATAGCCTGCTTCGGTAAGTTTCTTCATGGCTACAGGAGTAATTCCCTTATCGACACCGAGGATTTCGCTGAGCTCATTCTGGCTTATTCCGTCCTGGACATCAGCACTCTCACAAAGAAGAAATGACCATTTCCCAGTCAAAATTTCTGCATTTCCCTGCTGAAATAGACATTTGCACTGCGCGAAATGCGATATATCCAGCGGCCAATGTACTCTTCTCTATCGAAGGCTGGATCACGCGACGTCCGTTGTGCCTGCCTCAGCACTGAGCTCACTTGAACGGAATATCTTCAGTTCTCTAAGGTAGAAAACCAGCGATATTGCGAAAGCGATCAAATCGGCAAGTGGAAAGGATATCCAGATGCCATTAATCCCTAGAAAGCGCGGAATCACTAGAATCAGTGGTATCAGAATTATTATCTGTCTAAGGAGGGATAAGAAAAGTGCGGGTATGGCCTTGCCAAGAGCCTGGAACATTCCAGAAGCAATAACCTGGATGCCAATGGTCGGGATGGCAAGGATAACAATCCTGAGAGCAGAAATTGTGGGTTCAATAAGCTCGATTTCATCAGTGAAAATCGATATGAGTTGTCTTGCAAAGAAGAACATTATGATTGCCGAGAAAAGGGCGATCAACGTGGTAACTGCGGAGGCCAGTTTGACAGACTCTCTTGCTCGCCTCATTTTTTTGGCGCCGTAGTTGTATCCGACAATTGGAAGAAATCCCTGATTGACGCCGAACATAGGCATTATGAAAACCATTAGAAGTCTGTTGATTACTCCATACACCGCAACGGCAATATCCCCGCCGTAAAATACAAGCGAATTGTTGAGAACCACAGCGAGAAGGCTGCCTGCCACCTGTCTTGAAAATGCAGAAAGACCCACGGAGACGGTTCCCTTCAGGATTGTCCACTCTGGAAGCAAAGAAGCCAGAGAGATTCTCAGCAGACTCTTTCCGCTAATGAAGTAAAAGAGAATATAGATCGAGGTAATCGCCTGAGACAAAACGGTTGCCAGCGCCGCGCCTCTTATGCCCATGTTGAGAGTGAAAATGAAAATGGGATCAAGAATTATGTTAAGAACAGCAGAGATCAACATTGCAGCCATTGCTATCTTTGGTTTTCCTTCTGCCCTAATAACATGGCTCATAGCCATTCCAAAAGAAAAGAAAGCGCTTCCGAGAAGTATTATGCTCAGGTATTCTCTCGCATACGGAATGATGGCTTCACTCGCTCCGAGCAGTATGAGCAACTGATCTATAAAAAAGTATCCCAGCAGGGTCATCGCCAATCCGAAGGCGATCGAGAAAGCCATTACGTTTCCAGCGGCGCGTCTTGCCTTTTCGTGATTCTTTTCACCCAGCGCCCTCGATATAACTGAAGCGCCGCCGATTCCGAACAACTGAGCAAATGCCATAACGAATATTTGAACGGGGAAAGAAATAGATATGCCCGCGATGCCCATCGACCCGACGCCTCTTCCGACGTAAATTGTATCAACGAAGTTGTACATTGCCTGAACAAGCATGCCGATAGTTGCAGGTAAAGAAAGACTGAGAAGAAGCTTTCCAATCCTCTCCTCCCCAAGCATCTTATGTATGTCTTTTGCCATAACTCACCTCTAAGACAGTTGCATATTCAACTATTATAATTCATAGTAGTACCGAATGCTTTCTCTCTCGCTTTCGTGCCGGTAGTTCTGATTCGATTAGAAGCGAGTTGGCAATCGTTGTCCGTAAGCGGTCCACCGTTCTCCGGAGCCGCCGTTGTATGCTTAAAGGCGGAGAACCCGCTGAACGCTGATGAAAAACCACGTTGACCGTCATCGCTTCTCCGTTCTCCGTAAAAGCCACGAAGAAGATTGAAAACAAGATTCAGGATCCGAGTCTGAAATGATTGCCTTATGTTATTCAAAAGACACCACATCGCGTCATGCTGAACTTGTTTCAAAATACTGCTCTCAAGGTTTTTCGAACCTGCACACTGCAACCTCGGTACTTCAAGACCAGATCCCGTACAGAAGCATCACGAGATGACATGACGTGGAAGCATTTCAGAGCGAAACGAGTTTTAATGCTTCTTTTCTTGTTTGCTCTTACCAACAACCAATAACGAACAATTTATTATCGCTCTTTCTTGTAGCACTGCGGAATGACAGTCTTTTCTTACTTCAGGTCATCCTGGCACGCTTCTGGCAAGGATCTCGATCTTTGAAACAGTTGCCAGTGACAAGTTGCGAGTTGTAAGAGCAAAAGCTAATAAACTCTCTAAGTATCTTGAAACGCTCTTCTCGGTGGACGGCGGACCGTTGACGGACAACGTTGTCTCCGTCAGTGACCAGCGGGTCCTTGTTCTTAAGCGAATAGCGGCTCTCAGGACGAGATCCCGTGCAGACCCATCACGGGATGACAAAGAAAGGGATTGATACTAGAGTAATTCGGGATGCCGGCCTTAGGTTATTCGAAAAGCATCGTATCGCGTCATTCTGACACGCTTCTTGTCAGAATCTCGATGAATAGCGCGGAGATCCCGATCAGTTACCCTGAACAGGATCCCCAAACAGGAGCATTTTGGGGCAGGCTTCTCAGGGCAGGCTCTACGGGATGACAGCCGTTTTTTATGTGATTCTGACATGATACCAGCCTGGATCTCGGTTCTCTCGTGAGCGAAGCGACCGTCTCTACCAGCTTTTTCTCGATTGCTCTTCTTGGTGGACGGGTCTTTGCTCTTGGACGGTCAACGGAGAACGGATCTTCATAGCGTTTCTTAGCCCGCGAAGCGGAACTGGCCTCGCCGAAGGCGAGACTGGCCAGGCAAAGCCTGACTGGCCACCGAAGGTGACTGGCTTTCAGATCGCTTCCTGCCGAAGGCAGCCCTGCGTCCGCCGATGTTCTTTCGGCGCCTTGCGTCTTATTCCGCTCTTTCTCATTCTCTCTTGTCGGAGAACCATTCAACGGCCAAGTGATCTCGCTTGGCACACCTCAACCTGCAATCCCCGACCCCGGTCACGTCAACGACGGCATCGGTACGGTCGAAGTCTCAATGATTGGTAGCTTGTCAACCAAGAGTGTCTGTTGTATTCTTCTTCCATGGGACTTTACGCTCAATATTTGAGGTGAATTTATGATCCGGGGCAACAAGAAGTCTATTAAGGTCAAGTCGACATTCTTCCTAGTTATTACGGGTCTTCTCTGGAGTACGGGAGGTCTGTTGATCAAAAATGTAGACTCAAATCCACTTGCGATTTCCGGAATGAGAAGTATTATTGCCTCTTTAGTAATACTTGTAGCTCTCGGAAAACCAAAGTTCACCTGGTCTTTTTCGCAGATAGCCTCGGCTCTAGCCTACACAATCACAGTGATCCTGTTCGTTTCAGCGAATAAAATGACGACAGCTGCAAACGCGATTTTGCTGCAGTCGACTGCTCCCATATATGTTGCGCTTTTAAGCGCCTGGATTTTGAAGGAAAAGGTCAGGCTTCTTGATTGGATTACCATTGTGACTGTCTTCGGAGGCATGGCGCTCTTTTTCTTTGAAAACCTCGATAGCAGAGGTATGGTTGGAAACATTATGGCAGTAGCTAGCGGAGTTACTTTCGCTCTGTTCAATGTATTTATGAGACTCCAAAAGGATGGGTCTCCGATGGAGTCTGTGCTGCTAGGAAATATCCTTACTGCCGTTGTTGGGATTCCCTTTCTTATCGGTTCTCTTCCGAGTCTTTCAGGCTGGGTAAACCTTATTATACTGGGTGTTGCACAGCTTGGTTTGTCATATGTTTTCTATTCAGAAGCGATTAAGCATTCTACTGCACTGGAAGCAGTCCTGATACTCATGATAGAACCGATTCTTAGCCCACTATGGGTCTTTCTCTTTATGGGAGAGGTCCCTGGAAAACTACCAATGATCGGAGGAGCCATAGTAATTGGAGCTATAACTACCAGATTCATTGTGAGGGGGCTTTCAGGAAAACCGATAGCGCTGAAATATGCTGCCGCCAGAAGCCTTTTCAGGCGTAATAGACTATAGATTCTTAAGCGAGTTTCTAATTACACGTACCTCACTACTCATAATGTTGTAAAATAGTAAGAATACCTAACAAGAATGGAGGTGCATCATGTATTCAGATGAAG
The DNA here is from genome assembly GCF_002896535.1 of Mesotoga sp. B105.6.4. NCBI lineage: Bacteria > Thermotogati > Thermotogota > Thermotogae > Kosmotogales > Kosmotogaceae > Mesotoga > Mesotoga sp. B105.6.4. The sequence continues at coordinate 20,510 of NZ_JWIM01000001.1, forward strand.
CATACTCCGCGGTTATCACTAAGATATTGTCTGGCGGAGCGGATTTTGCAGAAATCTTCCTGGAAGAGAGATACACGGGAAGTATAAGCATGGTTCAAGGTGAGGTGGAAGGAAGCGTTTCGGGGAAATTGTTTGGAGCAGGACTGAGAGCCTTTAAGGGGACAAGAAGTATCTATGCTTACACAAACGACCTTTCACTTGATGGTCTTATGAAAGTTGCGGATAGGCTTAAGGCGGTCATTGATCAAGAAAGAGATGTCGATACCGTAATTGATTTCAGAGAGAGAGAGTACGTTGATCTTTGTCCGGTTCTTCATGCACCCGAAAGCGTTCCGAAAAAGGAAAAAGTCGGTGTTATGAAGCTTGCTCATGAGGGAGCTTCGACTTTCTCAAGCACAATATCTCAAGTTGTCGTGAATTACATCGAGTATGATCAAAATGTCTGGATCTATAACTCCGAAGGAGTTAAAGCGCAGGATCATCGTTCAAGGACAAGATTGGCGATATCCGCTGTTGCTACCAAGAACGGCAATATGGAGACGGGTTTCTATGGTCCGGGAGGTGCAATGGGGTTTGAGTTCTTCAATATCAAGGACCCGAGGGCCGCTGGTGAAAGAGCTGCTCGAATCGCCGACAGGATGGTTAAGGCTGAGTATGCGCCTGCGGGAAAGATGCCTGTCATAATCTCCAATGAATTTGGCGGGGTTATCTTCCATGAGGCATGTGGTCATGCCCTGGAAGCAACCGGAGTAGCAAAAGGGGCGTCGGTCTTTGCAGGGAAACTGGGACAGAAGATAGCAAATGAATGTGTCTCTGCCGTAGACGACCCGACGATACCTAATGCTTGGGGATCGGCAAATGTAGATGACGAAGGGACACCGACAAGAAGGAATCTTCTAATAGACAAGGGAATCCTCAAAAACTACATGATTGACCGCCTCGGAGCGATAAAGATGAGAATGGAGCCCACTGGAAGTGCCAGGAGGCAGGATTACACATACGCTCCGACATCTCGAATGAGCAACACCTTCCTCCTTCCGGGAGAGTACTATCCGGAGGAAATAATCGCAGCAACAGACTACGGTCTGTACGCAAAATCCCTTGGAGGCGGTTCCGTGATGCCATCCACGGGTGAATTCAACTTTGCAGTTATGGAAGGTTACATGATAGAGAACGGCAGGATAACCAGGCCGGTACGCGGTGCGACTCTAATTGGGAAGGGCGATGAGGTGCTCACGAAGATAGACATGGTCGGTAATGATCTGGCGAGAGGTCAGGGAATGTGCGGATCTATCTCTGGCTCGATTCCCGCCGATGTAGGTCAGCCCACTGTGAAAGTGTCTGAATTGATAGTTGGGGGGCGAAACTGATGGATATCAAGACTTTCGCTGACAAAGCCTTCGAAATCTCCAGAAAGAGAGGGTTCGAGGAATCCGAAATATATTACTCAAGCGGTGGAGAATTCCAGTTGAGCTCTCTGAACGGCGAAATAGATTCGTATAAGGATGCCAGTTCGACAGAAGTGTACTTCAGAGGACTTAAGAGCGGAAAGATCGGAGCTGCTTTTTCCGAGGTTCTTAGCGAAGAAGCTGCAGAACTGCTGGTCGATGAGGCTTTTCAGAACTATTCTGTAGCAAGTGGAGAAGATGTATATGTGTTTCACGATGGATCGGGCGATTATGCGCAATTCGATGGTTATTCAGGAGACTTTCAGAAGAAATCAGTCAAGGAAAAGATCGATACGGTGATAGCGTTGGAGAAATCGGCGCTGGACTACGACAAGAGAATCGTTATGATTCCAACTTGCAGAACTGCAGACAGCTGGTCGGAACTTGTTATCGTCAACACCCTAGGTCTTAACAAAACGTATAAGAGCGATTATGGATTTGCTGTCGTTGTGAGCCTTGCGGAAGATGAGAAATCGAAGAAGACGGGCTTTTCCTTTTCACTTGTTAGAAGACCTGAGGAGCTTGATGTCGAGAGAATCGGTCACGAGGCCTCCAGGAGAGCGGTGGAACAGCTGGGTGCTGGAAAAGTCAAGAGCGGAAGGTACAGAGTAATCTTCAGGAACGACGTATTTGGACAGTTATTTGGGACCTTCATGTCTATGTATTCAGCAGATAACGTTCAGAGAGGGCTTTCGGTTTTGAAGGGAAAAGAGGGAACAGTAATTGGATCAAGCAGGCTGACTGTCTATGACGATCCTTTACTGCCCGAAAGTCCCTATAGCAAGCCTTTTGATGACGAAGGCTTTCCGACTTCCAAGAAAGCGATCGTGGAGAATGGAAAACTTATGACCTTCTTATATGATCTGAGAACTGCGAAAAAGGATGGGAAGAAGTCAACAGGCAATTCAGTGAGAGGAACTCACAGAGCAAAGCCTTCCATTGCTCCCGTCAATACTGTCATTGAGAGAGGAGAGAAGAGTTTTGACGGACTTCTCGAGACTATGGGAGAAGGGATATTTGTGACCGACTTAACGGGTCTGCATTCAGGAACAAATCAGGTCTCAGGGGAGTTTTCTCTTGGTGCCAGCGGGTTCTATGTCAGAAACGGTAAGATCAGTAATCCAATTGAGCAGTTCACAATATCCTCAAACATATTGAAGGTCTATAATGGAATTGCTGAAATTGGGTGCGATCCAATCTCCTCCATTTATCGTGTTACTTCTCCTTCAGTGCTGGTGGACGAAATCGATGTTGCATCTGAGTGATAAGGGAGGTGTGTTATTTGCCTTTATACAGGTTTGTCTGTGAAGATTGCGGTAATGAAGAGAGCCTTCTTCTGAAGATTAACTCTCAGGTGCCCCCTTGCGAGAAATGTGGGGGCAGCCTCTCCAAGCAGATAACCAACATCTCAAGCTTTGGCTGTTCTTCAGGTTCCGAAAGCTGCGGATCCTGCTCTGGTGGAAGCTGCTCTACTTGTGGCAATTGAACTCTTTATGAACACAAGCCCGGGGATCCCCGGGCTTTTTTGTTCTCCGGTTTCCAGTTGTGTTTACCTTTAAAGCTCTTTTCATTTATTCGTTTTTGTTGCTTCCGTTCTGCATTCAAAATCTCTGGCCGATCGCTTCGATTCATATATTTCGGGTTGTTCTGACCCGGAAAGACAACCGAAGAAATTGTCTAGCCTTTGGCCTGCAAGCAGTGTAACCAAGCGTTTACGAGACACCCAAGCATTCTAGGCATCTTCTCACCGATTCAGCTGTCGAGTTCCTTCTTAGATATCGACAATGTTCGAGGCTAGACTTCACCTAGTAGAGCTCAAGATACTTGCTGGTTTCCCAGTCTGTTACCGAAGCACAAAACTCGCTCCATTCGCTTTCTTTAGATCTCATGAAAGTATCAAAGACATGCTTGCCTAGAGTGTCTCTAACAAATTCGCTGTTCTTTGTGAACTCAAGAGATTGCCAGAGAGTGCCCGGAAGGCTTTCTATCATAAGCTCCTTCCTTCTTGATCCCTTAATGTTGAAGATGTTTTCATCTATTGGGACTGGTGGTTCAATACCTTTTTCAATCCCGTCCAGCCCGGCTGCGAGTGTAAGAGCAAGTGCAAGATAGGGATTACATGTGGGATCAGGACTCCTGAATTCCAGCCTGGTACCTTCTTTTCTAGTGCTGGGAATTCTGATCATCGCACTTCTGTTGCCCAGAGCCCAGGAAATGTTCACAGGAGCTTCGTAACCAGGCACCAACCTCTTATAACTGTTAATTGTGGGGTTAGTTATTGAGGTGATTTCTCTTGCATGAAAGATAAGACCTCCAACAAAGTTCAGTGCAATGGTACTCAGACCGTGTGGACTGCTTGGATTGAAGAAGGCATTCTTGCCTTCAGAAAAGAGACTCATATGAATGTGCATGCCAGATCCGTTCACTCCGGAAAAGGGTTTGGGCATGAACGTGGCGTGAAAACCGTTCATGATAGCTATTGTCTTCACCACCCACTTGAATGTCTGAATATTATCCGCTGTCTTCAGAATGTCGGTGTATCTGAAGTCTATCTCATGTTGAGATGGAGCTACTTCGTGGTGCGCGGCTTCAACTTCAAACTCCATTTCTTGAAGCGACATTACAATCTGTTTTCGAACTTCTTCGCCTCCATCGACGGGAAGTAAGTCGAAATAACTCCCTGTATCAAGCATTTTGCCAACGGGTTTTCCACAAGAACTATCCCTTCTAACAATGAAAAACTCCGGTTCTGGCCCTGCGAAAGCTTCGAATCCCATCTTTTTCGCTCTTTCGATGACCTTTTTCAGTATATACCTTGGATCTCCATCAAATGGAACTTCATCTGGTTTGTACACGTCGCAGATCAGCCTTATCGTATTAGAGTTGCCGTTGTCCCATGGAAGTAAAGCGAAAGTCGATAGATCAGGCCTTAGATACATGTCGGACTCTTCGATTCTCACGAACCCATCAATTGAAGAACCATCAAACATAGCGCCTTTCTCAAGAATAGTTGGCAGCATCCTTGCGGGCACTTCTACATTCTTCAGCATCCCGTTAATGTCTGTTATCTGAAGCCTTGCGAAACCAACTTCCCCAGATTCACTCTTCTGAATCAGCTCTTTTTCAGTCATGTTACCCCCGCTATCCTTGCCCGACCCAAGGGCATGTGATAGTAAAGTATATGCCTTGTTCAATAAGATTCTTCGAACCAATCGAAAAGTCTTGGAGTACAAATTGATGATAAACTAATCACAGGGAGGTGCCTGATGAATATTAAGCGTGCCTTTATAAGTGTTCACAACAAGTCGGGAGTGGAGAAGATCGCGGGCTATCTCGCCTCTAATGGGGTGGAGATAGTTGCTACAGATCACACCGCGGAATATCTTATAGATCATGGCATCAATGCAATAAAGGTTGCAGACTACACAGGGTTTCCATCAATATTTGACGGGAGGCTTAAGGCGATTCATCCGAGGATAATCGGAGGAATACTTGCGATCCAGGATCTTCCCTCACACATGACGGAGATGAAGGAACATTCGATTCTTCCCTTTGACATAATAATCCTGAACCTCAAGCCCTTTGAGTCTGCAGTGAAGAAATCACCCGATGAGTTGAACCTTTCTAAGGAGATCGATGTGAGTGGACCTGCACTTCTTATGGCAGGTGCCAAGAATCACAGGGATATAGTCGTCATTTCCGATCCGACAGACTATGATGAAGTGATAGAGAGTCTGGAAGAATGTGGCGATGTTCTTCTTCTGAAGAGGAGAAGGTATGCTCTGAAAGCGATCTATGCGGCAATGCTCTATAATTCGTCTATTCATAAGGCGCTCTCTCAGATTTTCGCTTCTGAAAAATATGATTACACAGTTATGGAGTACGTTATGCAGCTTCTCTACGGGGACAATCCCTCTCAGAAGGCATACCTCCTGAAGCTCTCAAAAGAACCCGGCCTGTTGGACGAGGTTCAGATCGGTAATCCGGCTGTGGGGCTGAAGAAGTCTCAGTTGAGGAACATGAATGTATTCATGGAGCTCTATTACTACAGTGATAATATCTCTGTCTTTCTAGACAAGGGAAAGATAACGAAGGTCTTTGCCGGCAAGCTACGTGACGGTTATTCGGAAGGTGGTCCAGACACGATGTTTGCATCTACTTTTGCTATTGATGGAGATACCATCAAGAAGCTTCACGAGGACGGAGTTGAAGCGTTTGGCGGAGTTTTCGACCGTGATGCAATTCTTGCTGCACGCGAAAGAGATATTATGATACTCACTGCTCCTGCGCACGAAGCGGTGTCTCTCTCAGAAGAGACTTACTCAGGCTTCGGAAATTACTTCGTGAGAGAACTATCATATAAAATGAAGGACTACGATCTTGAGAATGACGATAAGCTTGCTCTTTTCTGTTCTAGAGTGAATAGAGCGAACAACTTATCCATCTTCAGAGAGGGTGAGAGCGCCCTTCTGAAGAGTGGACTGAGCTACACAGAGCTCATGAATTATGACTTTGAGAATCTCGACCTTCAGGATTCGGTGATGGCATCAGATAATGATCTTACCGATGAAGTGCTCGCAAGACTCAAGGCCGCCGGAGTTAGAAGAATGATTTTGCCAGGCACAAGAAGAACCTATTCTCATAAGAGTGTACTCGTTTTGGGAATTGACTTTACTAGACTAAACAACTAAGGAGCACTTGAAAGCTGTAAAGTCAGAATATATAATGTAGTTACACCATGCTAGGCGGGGAGCTGGCGGTTCCCTGTACCCGAAATCCGCCATACGCGGGGCCGAATGCCTTCCGAGGCTTTGCCGGTTTGGTGTCGGTTTGTCTGAAGGTGTTGAGGATTGAGTCCTGCGCAATGGGAACTTGCGAACCTGGTCAGGTCCGGGAGGAAGCAGCCATAAGCAAGCACTCCCGTGTGCCGCGGGGGCGCTCAGTCTGAGCCGGATCGCAAATACGGCCAGGTTGTCAATGTCGACGAAGGATGCATGGTGTTTCTTCTATGTATCATGCTTATCATCTGCTAGAATTAATATGACAATTATAGACGGTTATTAGGAGGTATATAGAATGTTGCTTAAGGGAGAAAAGGCAGAAGACTTCTCGCTTTTCGGTTCGGATCTTAAGGAGTATAAACTCAATGAATATCTAGGCAAGAAAGTAGTTCTTGTTTTCTATCCGGGAGCATTTACAAGTGTATGCCAGAAAGAGCTTTGCACATTCAGAGACTCGCTGGCCAATTTCGAGAGTATGAATGCTGTGATTCTTGGAATAAGTATGGATAGTCCCTTTGCCAACAAAGCCTTTAAGGAGCAGAATTCGCTTTCCTTCCAACTTCTGTCTGATGTCGCAGGGGAGGTATCTAGGAAATACGGAGGAGTACACCAGGACTTTTCGGGCGTGAAGGGACTAGTTGTCTCTAAGAGAGCTGTATTCATTGTGAACAGAGATAGCAAGATCGCTTACACATGGGTCTCAGATGATCCTAGAGTTGAGCCTGACTACACAGAGATCGCGAATCAACTGAAGAGGATTTAGCGACAGGGGGATCCCCACGTCGTTTTTGTAATAGGAGGTCAGCATGACTGAATTCAGTTTTCCGGAATACTCGACCGAGCTACTGGAGTATCTTAAATCAGGAAGGGTGCTAATAGGTGTGACAGACGGAGTAGAAACTAACTTGATGACAGTTGCCTGGGGCTTCTTGGGATACACGTGGAATCGTCCTGTTTTTATTACCATGATCAGGCCAAGCAGATTCACTCATAATTTCTTCAGGAGCAGTGACGGCTTTTCGGTTAACTTCATGTCGGCGAAGTGGCAAGAGGCACTTAATTTCTGCGGAACAAGAAGTGGAAAATACTTCGACAAATTCAAAGAGACAGGCTTAACCCCTCAAGAGGGAATTTCACCATCGATTGTAGTGGTAGGTGAGGCAGACAAAGTGCTGGAATGTCGTGTCATATCGAAAGAAGCACTAACACCGCTAGCCCTTAATGGAAGTATTGCCAGTACTTTCTATGGTGATAACTCATACCATTCACTCATATTTGGAGAGATTACCGACTCATACACTCTTCCTTGAGTAAATGCCGAGAGTCAAAGTTAGCAGAAGAGACGCTATAAGAATAGACCACAGTACATACGACGACCAATTAGGCGTCTGATAGCTTAGTCTTGAGGAAGAGTCGATGAGAAGAATGTCTCTGGCAAAGAAAAGAGAGATAATGGTTTGGAGTGAAGAAAGAAACCCAACGACGAAATTCCATCCCCTTCTTTGGGCAGCTATTGCAGCGATATGAGCAAAGATGTAAATTACGAATGAAACCGGAGCCAATGCTATTCCCATGACGAAGACTAGTCTTACGGACTCAGGGTTCTGAAGAACATTATCCGACATTTGGTTTGCTATGATAATAAGACTGACCGAAAGCAAACCGACTACCGTAGCTATTGAAGTCAAATGCAAGTAGGCCTTTTCTCTTCTTCTGGCCTGCACAACGCTTATCGCTCCATGTTCTCTCTTCTTCAAATCATTCACCCAGACAACAATATTCCAGACTTACGGTCTCTCACCATAAGTTGACAAAGCTTTCCAAAGTAGTACGTATATTGAATCATTTGCGTGCGCATTATTATTATTATACTGCAAGTAATACTAATTATCGAAAGCAAAAAAAATGAGCTTCGCAAGGTTCACGAAGCCCTAGATTTATATATACTCAAGAGTAATATAGCACATTCTCAGGAATCGCTCGTTGATATACAAATAATGAAGTCTAAATCTAACTCAAAGGGAGGTGTTCTTAATCTCCTTCAATTCGATTTTGAATAGATTCTATTTTGATGCATTAACTCTCTCTTGAGTAGATTTATTATGATTATGATGCATTACGAGCTAACTAGATCTTTCATTGGAGCCGTCTATCTTAGGTCATTTGAATGGAGCAAACCGATGAATAAGCGACAATAACATTTTGTCTGCCGGACCGCTTTCTCGAAAAGTCTGTCATTCTACATTTGACTAGGTTTGATTGTTTCTTCCAAACGGGACAGATATTAGCAGCGCTAACAATAGTATCAAGTTCGGAATGATCATTTTGATAAAGGACTTGATTGTGACACTTGCAGGATATGTGATTGAATCAAAGTCATACTTGATTTCAGTGTATCTATAATTAAGACCTCGAACAATGCATATGGGCGAACACTCATCAAAGCCACCCATAGCTGTACCTGCAAAAGCAGCAATGGAGTCGACAACAATGTCCATACCACCGGACTTTGGCTTTCCGAACAGATCAGTTCTTGCATGTTCTCTAGATAAAGGATCAATTCCAGAGAAACCAATAGAGACATCAAGTGAACCGGTCTTCCCAACCGATGCTATGGTGTCCGTAATGATCACTGCTGCTTTCTTACCTGTAAGCAGTTCGATTTCTTGACGGATCTTCTCAGCACTCTCACACGGATCTTTTGGGAGGAGAGATACCCATCCTTTCGGAAGATTGGACGCATCTATTCCGGCTTCATCAAGATAGACACCATATTTCCTTATCATGAACACGTTTCTAAAGCTGTCAATAACCTTCTCACTCTTGCTTTGATCAACTGATACCTGCTGCATTCTCTTTCTGATTACCTTGTTCTTTAACACAGACTTGTAAGGGAACACAGCTAATATTCTCCCTTCTCTGAGAATCAATTCTACTTTCGAGGATTGCTTCCCAAAGAGCTTCCCAAGCAGTCTCGCACGTAGCGAGGGCCTTATTTGACTTAGCTCATAACATCTTCCTTCCAGAATTGAAACGATCTTTGAAGTGATGACTATTACATCCCCACTTTCAATAACCTCCCCGGCACTCTCTACTGATCGAAGAATAAAAGATCCAGGTGAAGGATACTCCTTACCGGGCTCAAGTCTTGAAATAAGTCTCACTGGAGTAACGGTTATTGCAGACATGCCGTCTTTCACTTTTGTTACAACGGTTTCGAGAACAGTGCTATCCACTTCAGCATCACCGCTCTTCAATAAGGTATGACTTCCCCATCAAGAATCAATTAAGAACAGTTATTCAATCTATCGTACTGAAAAACCCCTATTCGAATCAATAGCCGAACTGACTTGAAATTATTATAATCGACATCAATAACATTCTACTCTTATTTTAGCTGTCATCCAAAGCAAACATATGAAGGATTATACATTGAACTTCTTCACAGTTACGCATATCAAAATACAACGTTTGGCAAATTGGTCGGTCCTGACGTTTGGTGATTTTGATATTATAAGAGAGACGCGTTTGTGGGAGGTTATTCTCATTGCGAAGATAGGGGCAAAGATGATGTATCATGTTTTTCTGAAAATGCCTTCGAAGTCTGTGACTTTCATGGTTCTAATGAAGGTTGCCTTCTCTTTATTGACAGTACCACTAATTGCCCTTTTGCTTGGCTCTCTGTTCTCTTTCACCGGCAGAAAAATGATTTTTGACTGGAGTTTCTTGAGTCTTGCAGAGAGTTTTCCTGGATTAGTCATTGTCTTAACGGTGGCTTTCTTGTGGCTGCTTGGTTTTTCATTTGAACAGAGCGGATTAGTGAAGTTTTCGGCTGCCGCACTCAAAGAACGAGAAGAGAGAGTAAGATCTGTGCTTGCGAGGATTCTAAGGATTCTTCCCAGACTTCTTGGATTAGCTTCATTTAAAGCGGGGATCTTCCTGTTGTGCATTTTGCCTGCATTGAGGATTCTTCCCGTATTGCAGAGAGCGTTTTCGAGAGGGCTCCCTGTCGGAATGTATCCATCTGTAGTTACTGGACCGTTTGGTTGGATGGCAGCGATAATGTCACTGATGATAATGATCAGACTTCTTGTCTCCTGGATTTTCGCGATTCACTACGCCGTTCTGGATCGAAAGACATTTGCCGGTGCTCTCAGGGCAAGCACAAGCCTGGTAAACGGCAACAGAAAGAAGGTGTTGCTAAGCATGTTGGCATTCTGGGCTCCCTCTCTGCTGCTGATAATCGGCAATTCCTTCGTTTTTAGGATCACGAGAGATGTTGTTATCCGATCAAGCTATGATCCCACATCGATGAATATCCTGAAGCTTTCCATTTTCGCTTCAGCTGAGACAATGACAACTACGGCTGTCTCTATAGGGATATCTATCTTTTATTCTATTTTGACAACCAGGCTCTTCTTTGCGCTAAAAGAAGGAGAAGCCCTTCATTCTCAAACATTGCTAAGAAAGGATGCTGTTGCTGATAGACCTGTTGTGATTCGAAGGCCCTGGCTACTCCCTCTACTAATCATTCTAGTCATTCAGGGAGTCTTCTTCGGATACTTGGGTCGTTTTCTAGTTGTTTCCGAGATTGAACTGCCTTTGGTCACCGCTCACAGAGGAAGTTCATTCAAAGCGCCTGAGAATTCGCTTAGCGCGGTTAGAATCGCAATTGAGGATGGTGCAGACATAATCGAAATCGATGTACAGATGACACGTGACGGAGTGCTTGTTCTAAATCATGATAGGTCGCTATCAAAGGTCGCAAGTGTCGGAGAAAGAGTCCATACCCTTACCTACGCCGATATCGCCGAATTCGACATAGGTAGTCGCTTTTCAAATGAGTTTGCCGGGGAGAGAGTTCCAACCCTGGCAGAAGTCATTCAGTACATGACCGGGATTCCGCCAAGTGTGAAATTGAACATTGAACTTAAAGATTATGGATACTCTCCAGAGATCTCTAGGGCAACGATAGAGTTAGTCAAGGAGATGGGCTTTGAGAGCAGGGTGGTCATCACGTCTACAAGTATTGAAAGATTGACCACTGTCAGAGAGCTTGCTCCAGACATACCTATTGGACTTGTTGTAGGGTATCTGACCAGCCTCGTTTGGTCGGTAGATGTGGACTTCTACAGTGTATCCACTACAATCTTGAATGATAGATTCATACAGAGAGCAAGATCAATGGGGAGAGATGTCCATGTTTGGACAGTGAACAACACGGACACAATGAGTCGATACTCATCAATGGGAGTTGCTTCGATAATAACCGACAGACCTGATGTTTTGTCTAAGCTCCTTCTGAGGCAGGCAGAAATGTCGATCTTTCAGCTGAGAGTCCTCAGCATTTTGATGACTTAACAAGAAACTCCCAACAATACCTTGGGTTACAGAGCTCAGAAAAATGCAGGTACTTCGCCAGGGTATCTTTTGTTTATTTGATCTGACGAGAAATAGCATTTTCGAAATGTTCGCTGCGCTCACGTGAGGACGTGAGAAGAGCCGGTCCCTGTTGAAATAAGACGCAAGGCGCCGAAGAACACCGGCGGACGCAAGGCTGGGCTAAGAGCGGTTGTTGGTCGTACGTGGTTGGTGGTTGGTCAAGATCAAAGAGCTAGAACCCCTATCACGCAAAGAATGACGAAATCCAGTTTATCAGAACCAGCTCACTTCGTCATCCTCGTGCTTCTTGGCCAGGATCTCGATCCTTGGATCGTTCTCAAAACCAGATCCCGTGCAGGCACATCATGGGATAACAAAGTGAGAGGATTCATGGGCAGGCTCTACGGGATGACAATGTCAAACGATTAGACAATTCTTTTGTAGGGGCGAACGGCTGTTCACCCTCCTAATGAACTGATATCCTAGGTAAAAAGCTTTTCAAATTCATTAAGGTATTCGGTGAAGATATCGACCAATCTAGATGGTTGTGCGGCAGCATGTTCTTTCAACAAATAATTCATCAATCTGTCTTGGCCTTTTTCCGGTCGGAGAACGGCGAACATTCAACGGTTGACGTGTCAATTGGAGTCTTCTCGTGAGCGAAGCGAGCATCTCAACAATGCCCTTTCTCGATTCATCTTCTCGGCAAACGGGTCTTCGTTCTTAAGCGTGAAGACGCACAGAATATCCCCCATTATCAAGCTTACAAGTAGGTGGGGCCCCCTTCGACCACAAAAAAAGAACAAGTTTGCGTGTCTATGCGCTCCGGTAAAAGTTAAATGCCGTCAAATGGAAAGAACTACGTGTCTGCCGGTTTTAGTGTAGACTTATTTCATGGATATTTTGAAGAAGAAGTGGATGGCGGCTTTAATCGCTGTATTCTGTTCAGTTCTCTGGGGAAGCGCTTTTCCCGTTCTTAAACTCGGTTACGAGGAGATGGCAATTTCCCCGGATGATGTTTCAGCTAAGCTTGTCTTTGCCGGAATCAGGTTTTTGGGAGCCGGTATTATGGTGCTTCTGCTTTCGATACCTTTGGGTAGAAAGGGAAGAGTGAAGTTCGTTAAGAAGGACTACATGCATTTGTTTGCACTTGGAGTATTGCAGACTTTTCTTCTGTACTTCTTCTTCTATAATGGGCTCAGTCATACAACGGGAATGAAGTCTTCGATAATAATGGCGGGTGAGAACTTCCTTGTGATCCTTCTCGCTCACTACATTTACAAGAATGATCGCCTGAGCTGGAAAAAGATACTTGGGATGATACTGGGATTCGCGGGGGTTTTCCTTGCAAATTTCGAAGCGGGATTCACTCTGAGTTTCGTGTTCAAAGGTGATGGCTTCATGTTGATCGCAGCGACTATCGGTGCATTCGGCACTATGTATGCCAAATGGATGTCGTCGAACCGATCTCCCTTTCTCGTGTCGGGATGGCAGCTCTCGATCGGCGGCTTTCTTCTCCTCATCGTCGGTCTTCCCGGGTTGAAACAGGATTCGCTCGTTTTCACGCTCAAGGGCAATCTCCTTCTAGTGTATTCTATGCTTCTTTCGGCCATAGCCTTTTCCTTGTGGTATGCGATTCTCAGCTTTCACAAAGCCGGTGAAATCACTATGTTCCGATTCGTTATTCCAGTTGCCGGCGTCTTTCTCTCCGCAGCCTTCATTCCAGGAGAGGCCCTCAATTCGTACATGGCGTTTGCCCTCATATTGGTTTCGGCCGGTGTTGTGGTTGTCAACTGGAAGAACAGGGCAGTCTCAGAAGATAGGTCCGCTCGGTAGATCTGAATATACTTTCGGAAATTAGCATAGGGATACCTAAGGCCCATCGTGAGCTTTGAGCACTACCTATTGCCGAAAAGGATTGCGCAGAACTTCTCTTCAATCAAAAATCACTCCGGCAGAAAGCCGCGGCAGATAAACCGGAGTAATCGCTTTAACTTGCTTTTTGGTTTGAAATGAAACGGAGTCAAGAGTGATCGACGATTTCTCCGGATCGAAAAGAGCCTTCACATTTCATAACTTTATGAAGAGAGTCGAAGAGAAGATGTGGTCGACTCTCTCAGGTGCTCTTCGCGAATCTTCTTGCGGCGAGTCTGATGCCGATGGCGCCAAGAGGCGCAGTTATGAGGATCGAGAGTACTGAAACCGAAAGTATAACATCTCCGTAAGCAACTCCCATTGCTAAGGGTATTCCTCCCACTGCAGCCTGAACTGTGGCTTTGGGCAGAGAAGAAATCATGCAAAAGAGTCTTTCGCGGAGAGTCAGTTTCGAACCGAGAGTGGCCGCCAGAACGCCCGCGCTTCTGAATATGAGTCCAATAAGAATTACAAGTAGTCCCATTAGCCATGAGTCGCCTATCGCACGTACGTTAACACTTGCACCCACTAGAACGAACAGGAAGACCTCGGCGACCACCCATATTCTCTCCATTTTTCCTGCAATCCTGTCGACGGCTACCGGAAGCCTCTCTCGCAGGACAAAATCTATCGCCATAACACCCAGAAGAGTTGCTACGGGGAGTACTTCCTCGAGTTTATGGAAAACGAACGCAATCATTAGAATCAAGAGAACCCTCTTCATGTCTCTGATATGGAATCTTTTGAAGAGCAGGCTGAAGAGAAAGCCGATTGCCGCGCCAAGAGATATACCGAAAACAATCTCTACCGGCACCATAAGAAAGGACATTCCGATACTGACATCCTATCCTCCTTCAATTCCCAAAAAACCGTAAAGAGTGTAATAGCCACAACGTAGTCTATTGAAGCTGCCGCCAGAATAGTAGAAGGTATTTCGTTTCTCTTTCCGAAGTCCTTTTCTTTCAGTCTCAGCATCTCGGGAACTACTACCGCAGGCGAAACCGCCGCGATTATGAAGCCGAGCATTTCACCTTGAACGAGGCTGAGATTCAGGAAGAAGTGAGCCATTACCATAATTGAGAAACCTTCGAAGAGGCTTGGAAGAAAACTAAGGCGAAGAGCGAGGGGACCTATCTTCTTGATGATTCTCCGATTCAATCCGAGACCGGCGCGCATCAGAATGACTATGAGCGCAAGCAGCCGGACTTCATCGGAAATTGAGAGCAATGATGTGTCGATGAGATTCATTGCATCCGGTCCCAAAGCTATTCCAAGCGAGACCAGTTCAATCAGACCGGAAAGACGGATTCTTTAAAAGAGGGAAAGCACAACTATCGAGAGAATAACTATAAGGGAGATGCTAAGAATCATATACTCCTCCAGAGTCAAGCAGGACCAGGCTGCAAATTTGGTAGAAGCTATCAGCTGGAGGCGTTTCTGGAGGAGTCTGCTCAAGGCAAGCTTCATTGCCTAGAGAATTATATAGTCCATGCGTTATACTGTCAATGACCAGTAAACGGAGGTGATCTCTTGAGCACTTTTCTAGCCATTGTCGGTGCATTGTTCCTGCTATATCTTGCAATTAGGTTCTTCCCTGCGTTGATTATTGTTGTAGCCGGCGTAGGAGTGATAATGATAGTGATATTTGCCATAGCAGGTCTTTTTGTTGTCTTCCTGCCGATCTTATTGGTTGTTGCTCTAATATTGATTATTGTTAAGCTTGCGTCATGAAAGACACCGATCTTACTGCAATTCAGGTCTGGTTCGATCAGGAGTCTTATGGCGAAGAGACATTTCGCAGAAAGATGAGAGACTATGCGAGTGAGGCTTCACTTCTGTGGAAGGGGAGTAACCATATCATTGCCTTCCCGGAGTTTTTTGCAACATTTCTGTACCCTTCCTTCAGGAAACTCAGCTTCGAGGAGACGACAACAAAGACTCTTGCAAAGTATGCAATTAAGAATATGGGGTTCTCTCTTAATCCTTTGAAGAAGGCTTTTCTAAGAGATGCCCTTGGGATAGAAGCCTACTATCACGGAGTTTTCAGTACCATTGCCAGGGAGTTCGAAACTTATCTTCTTGCCCCGTCGATATTGCTTCCCATAATCGATGAAGAATCTGAGAGAGGGAGATTCATTAGGGATGGAAGGCTCTATAACATGGCCTACTTATTCAATCCTGAGGGAAAGTTGTTGACAAGAGCCTTGAAGCACAATCTTACCAAAGCCGAGAGCTCTGTGTTGTTTTCCAGAGGAGAGCCAGTCGATAATGTGGTTCATACGGAGATTGGCATAATAGGTATAGCGATTTGTTACGATATGTTCTTTCAAACCGAAATCGAGAGACTGGACGCAGCCGGTTGCGAAGTGATACTGGTTCCCTCCTGCAATTTTGCTGAGTGGAAAGGATCGATGCGCGGTTCGACGCAGGAGAGGATCTGGTTTCGCGATGGACCGATCAGGGCATCATTGTGTAGAGAGAAGATTCGCTATCTCGTGAATCCGATGGCGATTGGGATTGTTGGCAGAGACAAAGCGCAGGGAAGATCTTCCATCTGGTCCAGGGGAAGAGCGCTTGCCGTTGCCAGAAAATTCGATGGGGAAGAGATTCTCAACGTCACGACATAAAGCGATGAGCTTCATCAGCAACACTAGTCGAAGTCCACTCTGTCTTTTGAGACCGGGGTTCTCCTTCATTGATACTAAATCGGGAAACCGAAAACGAGGAATATGTATAATTCCTTTGTAGTGATACTTTGAAGATGTCCCAGGGAGGAATGTTATGAGAATCACTGTCGTTCACGACACGACAATCGATTTTCATCATGAAGAGATGGTCAGGAGTGTTGTTAGTTCACTCGAGAATAGTTTTGAAGTTGATTCCAGACCATTCGAGATCGATGCTGTTAGCGTACTTAGAGGCACTGATCTCGTGTTCAATCTCACTACCGCCATGGGTAATACCGAGAGGCAGATCCATCTTCCGGCCGTGCTGGATCTTCTCGGAGTACCCTTTACCGGCTCCGGTGCTACGGCAAACGCTCTCTGTATTAACAAGACGCTCACAAAGTTGATCATGAAGGCCTATGGGATATCCACTCCCGAATTCTTTTCGGTTCGTCCCGGAGATATTGTCGACAACCTTCCGTTCAGCCCGGCAATTGTCAAACCCGTTAAAGAAGGCGGCGCAAAGGGTATCTGGGAGGACTCGGTTGTTGTAAGCGTTGATGAAATGCAGAAAGCTGTTTCACGTATCCACGAGAGATTTGGACAGCCCGCTCTGGTTGAGAGGTTCATTGAAGGAAGGGAATTCACAGTTGGAATTGTTGGCATTGAAGTTCTTCCGATAATGGAAATAGATTTCTCGTCATTGCCAGATCACCTTGAGACTTTCTATTCCTACAGGGTGAAACAGTTCCACGGTGACGAGACAAATTACATCTGTCCCGCGAAGATCTCACAGAGAGAGGAATCAGTGGTAAGCGAGTTCTCACTGAAGGTCTTCGGGGCGCTGGATCTAAAGGACTATTGCCGTATCGATTTGAAGGTTGACGACGAAGGAAAGATCCACTTCCTGGAGGTCAATTCCCTTCCTCTTCTCGTACCTGATTACTCAGATATCGTTAAAATGGCCGAGGCAAGAGGGTGGAGCTACGGCGATCTCATTAACAGGATTGTCGCTTCAGCAATAAGTAGATATGGAATCGGAGAATAAAATGGTAGTCTATGAAGAGATACTTGATTACATAAGACAGATCCCGGTGATTGACACGCACGAGCACCTTGTTCATGCAGAAGATCTGCTTGAAGGAAGAGACGATGTTCTTCAAGAGTTCCTTCTTCACTATATGAGCTCTGATCTGATTTCTTCGGGACTTGAGTCGAAGACCCTGGAAGTTGCCCGAGATAGAAACAGAGATCTCCTTGAACGCTAGACACTTATCGAACCACACCGGGAGTTTTGCCGACATACCGGTTACGGCAGGGCTCTCGATGATTCGGTTAGAGCGATATACGGGATCGACGGAATAAGAGGTTCGACCATAGAGGAGCTCGGAGAGAGGTTCAGAGAGGCAAACAGACCGGGACACCTGAAAGAGATCCTGAAGGATCTCTGTAACATAGAACTTGCGATAATAGATCCCTGGACCGGTCGATTCGAATGCGACAGGAGCCTATTCAGGAGGGTATGGCAGCCACAGAACTACATAATGCCAATGCCACCGGAATTCGATATAGTAGGATGGCTGGAGGAGACCTATGCCGTAAAAAGAAGATCGCTCAGCGACTGGCTAGAGGTTTTCGAAAGGGAGCTGGATGAGAATCTGGCAAATGGCATCATTAGTCTGAAGAGTGTTATTGCTTATCAGAGGCCGATTAGATTTGAAGAAGTGAGTTTCAAAGACGCTGCAATCGTCTTCACGCCGGTTTGCTGGAAGGAAATCGTAGAATGCTAAGCAACTCAAATCCAGAACTCTTAGAGAACCTATTCCTAAAATACCCGGGAGTGAAATTCGATCTCTTTCACATTGGATATCCTTACTGGGGAGTGACTGCGGCCTTTGCCAAGACCTATACAAACGTCTTCATCGACATGTGCTGGTCTCACATCATTTCGCCAGTTTCTGCACGGAACGCCTTGAGCGATTTTCTGGATGCGGTGCCGTTCAACAAGATATCCGGTTTTGGCGGGGAATATGCAATCGTCGACGCGATCTACGGACATCTCAAGATAGCGAGGGAAAACATCGCGAGAGTTCTGGAGGAAAAGATTAGTGAGAAGACTGTAAAGCTCTCACAGGCGATGATGATTGCCGAACGAATTCTCCATAACAATCCGAAAAAATCCTCCTGAACAATCTATGATCTGCAAAGCAATCTCAGCAAAGGCGGTTTTGGAAAACGAGAAGGTGGAGATCAATTGACACATGAGGAGAGGTACAACTTGGCTTTGGAGATTTCTCAAAAGGTTTCGAGAGAGGTGAAGGACAATCTGATTTGCTTCTGCCTGTATGGTTCTACATCGAGAGGGACCGATACTCACTGGTCCGATCTAGAAATGCTTATGATAACCAGAGAAGAGGTTCCCAAGAAAGCCTTTCTCGATGGCTTAGTCCCGGTCACTATAAATTCGATAACCGAAAACAGACTCTGCAGATTACTTGAGGAACCGGGAGTTGAATGGCCATTCTATGCCGGACTGGTGAAGAACCTTCTCGTACTGGAGGGCGATGCATCGAAGCCGGGGCAGTATTACGCTCTCGCTTGCCGTGTTCCTGAAGAGAAGTTCAGGAGGGCTTTGAAGGACAATCTTTCGGAGCTCGTATTCGAGTCTTGCGGGAGAATCTTCTCCTGCATTGCAAGGAAGAGACACGAGGACATCTACTGCGCCTCAATAGAGACCCTGCTAGAAATGAGAACCGCTCTCTGTCTTCTGAACTGTACGCACGTGAATTATGACTACTTCGATGGCATTCAAGAGAGTTTCAAGTTCAAGAAGCTGCCAGAACGGTACCCCGTTCTGCCAACGAGATTGTGGAAGGGCAGAAGTCCGTTCAGCATTGCAAATGACTTCAGAGATCTCTTCAAGAACTATCTCTCTCTTTTGAGAGAAGAGCAAATTCTTCAAACATGACGGAGTCTATCTACAAACTTGACGCTAGATTCTCTGACCCCCCACTTCTTATGGCACGTAATTGACATCCGTGGCCCACAAGCTTATGTTGTCGAACATGACGTATGACAAGAGTCCATTGCTCGTAGTCATCCTAACTCCATTTGTGCCGGCAGAAGCCGGTCCAAAAACGAAACTCTTCATGTATGTGCCATCTACATATACTGCCGCGTTTCCCGTTGTGTGATTAAAGATCACCTTCACTTTGTACCAGACTCCAGGTGAGATATCCATCACTTTCTCGTAATGGTAGGAACCACCGGAATTTGTCCGGCAGATTATCGCCTGACTTCCTCCTAGGTATCCTATTCCTGTGTATGCATTAGTGTTGTTCGGCCCAATCCAGCCCCATTTGTTTGTTGTGGAGGAGCTCAGCCTAACGTCGTACTCTAGATAGCCAAGCTTTATAGGTTTCACCGATGAAGTGTAGACCGTGGAGTAACCTCCAGTTCCACCGTAGAAGGCGATGACTTTACCGTGACCGGTGATCGTTGTAATGACTGGATTGGGCACACTGCCAGACTCAGTGTAGTACCACTTCCCGAATGAACCTGTGATGGTGCCTGTAGAATATGTCTCAAAATTCTCTCCAAAGGCTTTTGTTGGCGCAGTGCGGAAACTCCAGACGGGGCCGGTCTTAGTGGCTCCTTTACTGTCTATCGCTTTAATCCGCCAGTAGTAATAAGTCGAACTACTCAAAGTGCCGGTAGGGTAAGTAGTCGTACTCCTGTTTGTTTTGAACACAAGAGCCGTTGGAGAGGTACCTAAATACACATCATATGTAACTACATCGCCGTCTGGATCTCCCCCGATCCAAGAGAGTGTAAGATTGGCTGGCTGTGTAAGTGCCCCACTGGCAGGAGTAGGATTCGAAGGGGTATTCGGTGGGTTGTTTATTCCACTTGGATTGATTGTTATATCGAATGTCTGGTCTGTTTGGCCTCCATTTCCATCGTTTGCTCTGATCGTTGCGTTTCTTGTTCCTGAGTCACTCAACAACGGAGAATAAGTGAAGGTGCTTCCGGTGACAGCTCCAACCCCAGCGACTTTGGAAAAGGTAAGCGAATCTCCATCGGGATCATTTGCGAATACGGCGATGTCCAGAGTTAATGTCGTTCCGGCTGTAACATATTGCGGGGAAGGGATCGACAATTCGGGAACTCTGTTCTTATTAGTAACGGTCACTGAGAAACTCGTCGTCGCCTCTGCTCCTTTTGTGTCAATAGCTCTCAGAACAACACTGTAGACTGCCGATTCTTCAAAGTGAATTGCTGCATCCCCATAGGAGGGAGAGTACTCATAGTTGTTTCCGTCAATCTCACCGGGACCTTCAAGAATATCGAATGTAAGAGCATCTCCATCCGGGTCGCTGGCATAGGTTGTAAGAAGAACTGTAAGAATGGAACCCTCCTGAACAGTTTTATTTGGAATCGTTATCCAGACTGGAGCCCTGTTCGTGGGCATAACGGTGACGTTAAAGCTTTCACTTGCCGTTCCACCTTTTCCGTCGTTTGCGGTTATCGTAACTGCATATACCGCTTCTTCCTCGAATTCAATTGCAGATTCACCGATGCCCGGAGTGTAGGAATATAGACCGCTAACTACGCTTCCCTTTCCTGTTACCGAGAAGCTCAAGGCATCGCCGTCTTCATCTGAGACGTGATCGCTCAGAAGGATTTCAAGGGTTTTGGTTTCTTCCACAGTCTGATCTCCTATTGGAAGAAACCAGAGCGGAATCTTGTTTGGCGGGTTGAATGGACATGCAGACAGCAAAAAGATAAGGAAAACTACTGGTAGCAAGACAAGACGGTTCTTTTTCAGAAGCATTCTAAACACCTCCCACTTAACCATTTCAGCGGTTTTTGAAGTCAACTGTTCCTGCAGTTTCAGTATATTTCACGGCTGCGCGACATTATCTTTCGATACGAAGATTCCAAAGAATAAGAATGCCAATCGGATTTGTTTCGAAAAGAGCATGTAAGTTTCCTTAATTACGCCAATATGGTTAACTTGCTAAATGTGAAACTAAAGACTAATCATAAAGACATCATCTAAGGGCGACTAAGATTCGACAGATACAGACTCATCTGGCTTAACGGTTCAAGCGGTTACCTGAAGCCCAGACCAGGAATGATAAATAAGTCTAGACAAATCACTCAGAATTATGATATTGCGTTTTGATTTTGGTTTGAAGAGAAAGTGTAAATCTGCAATAATTGAAAAGTCGCTAAACACTTTCAGAAAATAGTTTTGAAAGCCACAGCGGTCATTCCTTCAAAGAACTTGGGACAAGTGGCTTTCACTCGTTCTTGCTGCCCTCAAAGAGAGATGGATCATACTTCTAGATCTTCGAGTAGTGAAGCAAAAGAATCTGTCTCAGGCATAATTGTTTCGTAGAGTCTCAGGAGAGAAGGATCTGAAAGGAGAGGAACTGGATGACTTCGCGAGATAGAGTGTTAAAAACGTTGAAACACCGCGAACCTGACCGCATTCCCATCGATCTGGGAGGAATGAGGTCGACCGGCATTCATGTCAGGGCTTACAGGAAACTTGCAGATTATCTCGGTCATTGTGATCTTCCAGTAAGGGTTTTCGATGTTCATCAGATGCTTGCCTTTATCGATGAGGAGATCAGGAGAGAAGTCCATTCCGATGTGATCGAACTCAAGAGACTGAACGGAGGCTTTGGAACTAGAATCGATTCCTGGATAAGGAGAGAGATCTTCGAAGATGGGTCGAGATACCTCTTTCCAGATGGTTTCGATCCCGAATTGAAAGAGGACGGTTCGCTAGCAATCGAGAGGAACGGTGTCGAAGTCGCGAGGATGCCCCGGGGCGGCCATTACTTCGACAGGAGTTACTTCCCCCTTGCCCATGCCGATAGCAAAGAGGAGATCTCGGCTCTTGTTCTGCCAAAACTGACTGACGAGGAAATAGAGTTCCTGAAAGGACAGCTCTCGGGAATACGTGAGTCAACAGACTGCGCCGTAATCGGGGCTTTCGGGGGAAACTTCCTCGAGGCTGGCCATTCAATGTTCGGTTACCAGGAGTTCATGGAAAGGCTGATTACCAACCGATCTCTTATGGAGTTTTTTCTTGATCGGCTCCTCGAAACCTATATTGTAGATCTGGAAAAGTATCTCTCTAACGTGGGAGACGATATAGATATTATCCAGATTGGCGACGATTACGGCACCCAGGAAAACACGGCGATATCGCCCCGGATTTTCAGATCTGTCTTCAAGTCCAGACTGAAAGACCTGTGTGACTTCATTCACAGGAAGAAACCCGATCTTTTCATCTTTCTTCACTCCTGTGGGTCAGTCTATACCTTCATACCAGATTTCATAGAAGTCGGTGTTCAGATCCTGAACCCGGTTCAGACTAACGCGAAGAATATGGAGCCGGAAAGGCTCAAGAGTGAATTTGGAAGAGATATCGTCTTCTGGGGAGGGGGATGCGATACACAGCACGTCCTGCCTTTCGGAACACTCAAGGATCTTGAGGACGATATTCGCCGGCGCATCGACATTTTCTCTCCGGGCGGAGGCTTTGTCTTTGCTCCTATCCACAACATTCAGGCCGAAGTATCACCCGGGAAGATCTTCAGACTTTTCGAATGCGCATACGAATATGGTTCTCGATAATTCCCGCTGAAGAATCTGCTCTTCTTCTGAACCTGAGGTCTTGTATTACGGCCGAAAATTCCTGCAGGCCCTGAAAAAGGCGGCGATATTCTCAGGAGGAGTCTCCAGTGGGATGTCACAGCCTGAACTCAAGATGAAATTGGGTACGTCCTTCATTTTCTCTAGAAGGTTTGCAGTTTCTCTCTCGACCTCCTCTCCGTTTGACTGAAGGAAGACCTTGACCGGATCTATGTTGCCTATAAGAAAAACATCTTCGGGAATTCTCTCCGCCGCATCCTTCAGGTCCACCATGCTGTCAAGGCTCAGTCCGTAGGCGCCGCTGGCGCCCATAGGTTCTACTATGTGTTCCGTGTCTCCGCAGATGTGATAAATTAAAGGTTTTGAAAGTTCCGATCTGAGCTTTTCAAAATATGGAAGCGCGAAACGTTTGAACTGTCTCTTGGATAAGAGCACCGCCGTCGGTTCAAGCACGGCTATCGTGTCCGCGCCGTGGTCGATTAGCGCTCTGGAGTATTCACCTACAACCCTTGCGCAGAAGTCTACTACACTCTCTGCAAAATCCGGCTCTTCTATCAGTTTCATACAGAGGTCTGTAACCCCAATCAGTTCTCCTGCAAGGCTAAGTGGACCGATAACGTAGCTGCCCTTCATTCCCGGCAGTTTTCTCGCCATCTTATCTGCAACCTCTGTGAAGATCCTCATTCTGCCGGATACTCCCCTCCAGGAGTTTTCGACAGAGGCCAGCTCGTCCCGTCCCTTTATTAGATGTTCCTTAACGTAGGGATTGCCATCCTCAGGGAAACCGATCTCCAGTCCCAACGCCTCGGCCTCGACCGTCAAATCCATCATGAAGAAGATCCCGTCGGGCTGAAACTCCTCCATAAGCTTCGACAAAGACTTGAACTGGATTTCCACGTTTGTGAGATTCTCTTTAAGCTTTGTTCCAGTAAGTCTTGCTCCCGGCGCGCCGAGCAAAGGTATGATTGATCTATTGAAAGCCATTCTTTATCCCTCCCTCAAGGCAAGATTGTCAACGAAGATCTCGTTGAAATCCTTTCTGCCAGATAGTTCTACATAATGTACCTCACTGCTGAGACTTTCCGCTCTCTCTCGAATCCCGCTATCGAAAACTGCCAGAACTGCACCCAGACCGGCCGCATTGCCGACGGGTGAAACTCTTTCGACCGGCACATTGGGAAGCATGCCTATTCGCAGGGCATTTTTGGGATCGATGTAGTTTCCGAAGGCTCCGGCAAGCAGAATCCGGTCTATATCTTGCGTCTCGATGCCGGCCCGGTCCATCAAGACGGATACTCCTGCTCGAATGGCTGCTTTTGCAAGCTGTACTTCACGAATGTCTCTCTTGTTTATCCGCACTTTTCCCACCGGGCCGTCAAGCTCGAAGTGTTCTCCCCTGATTCGTCCCGATTCGTTGACTACTCCTGCATCTATCATTACGGCAATCGCGTCTATCAATCCCGAACCACATATTCCAGAAACATACGAACCATCCACTGTACTGAATCCGACACCTTCTCCATTCAACCACACATGATCCATCGCTCCCGGTCTGGCAATAGTTCCCTGGCTTATGTTGCCTCCTTCGAATGCCGGACCTGCCGCGGTCGAGCAAGCGAAGATTCTGTCGCCGCTTTTGAGGGCCATCTCCCCGTTGGTTCCGATATCCACAAGGAGAACGTTGCCGGAATCCTCGACAAATCCAGACGAGAGAATACCGGCCGTGATATCTGAGCCTACGTAGGCAGAGATTCCGGGCATTATGTAGATTTTCGAATTTGGAATGGACTCTTCTAGATCCAGTTCATGCGACTCGAATACCTTTCCTCCAGTGAATGCCGGTATGAAAGGTGAGGAGACGATTCTCTCGGGGCTTATTCCGAGAAGGATGTGGATCATCGTCGTGTTTCCCACTATCGAAGTATCGTAGATCCTTTCCTTCGATACTGCCCCTTCATTGCAGAGATCGTCGATCAGCTTGTTCAGTGTTGTCAAGACTGCAGTTCTCAGCTCATCGATTCCTTCGTCTCTCTTGATTGCGTAGTCAATTCTGGAAATGACATCTTGGCCATATGCAGACTGGGGATTGGAAGCAGATCGAACCGCAACGATCTCTCCCGACTTGAGATCTGCCAGGTAAACTGCGAGGGTTGTCGTGCCTATATCGATAGCGACACCGAAGATACCGCTTTCGTCCGAGAAAGGTAGTATGTCTATTACTTCGCTTCCGTACAAGACGGCCCTGCCTCTGTAATCCAGCTCCCTTATGACATGGGGAAGCCTTCTCAGAAGACTAAGTCTGTCAATCCCTGGTCTTTCGGTAACGAGACCACTCATCAGTCTTGAATAGTCTGAAGTCTGGTCATCAATATCCGGCCTACAAAGAGAAAACTCTTCGACTCTAACCTGTGGAGATATCTCTCTTATCGAGGCCTTCGGAAGAGGCGGTTTGGAAACTGCGGAATTCAGAGCCGGGTCCTCTGTTTTGACTCTGACATCGGTCATGACTTTGTACTGGCAGCTCAGCCTGTATCCGGCCGCAATTTCGTCTCGTGTCAGGAGTCTTGACTCGGTAAGGGTGAGCGGGAAGGCCTTGCTTCCTTCAGCCACGAGCGCTTTGCACTTTCCACAGTTTCCCCTCCCTCCGCATACGGCATTCACCTGCTGCGATTCCCTTCTTAAAACATCGAGCAGCAAATCGCCTCTCTTTGCCGTTACTGTTCTTTGCGAAGGCAGGAATGTGACCTTATACACAGCTTCTTTCATTACTTAACCTCTCTCCTCATCGGTATCCCCGATCTCATTTAACCTATGCATTCACTCGAGAGCGACACCGCAGCGGCTCCTTTTGGGCAACGGTCTTTCCGAATGGACAATGGCAAACTAAGAACTAATTTTTTCTGCTCCAACCTCTTGCCAGCAACTCCTAACCTCGCCAACCAGACTGATTTTGAAGACTGAGCCACTCTATTCAAGGGAGTTCCTCAGCTTCCGATCATACGGTGCGCTTCTGTAATGACAGTTAACCCTTCTGCAAACCATGCAGCTCCTGTAATCCTTCTCGGACTGAAATGCAATTCCCGAAATTGACTTCGTCGGAATCATGAGTAGAGATTCATTCAGTTCGACCCCAATCTCTTCCTTCACATTTCCAATCAAGGAAAACAATTCCTTCTGCTGCTGCAGAGCCCAGATCTCCGCATCTCCCGAGCCTGGAGACATCCATACGAGGTTTTCGATCAGGTTATTCCTGGAAATCTCGCTTCTTAGGAACCCGGCTGCCTCATGTAGTATGTGCTCCAGCACACTATCCCAGAGAAAGATCTTGAGAAAGTCTGTACGATCGAGCGGGAACTCGTAAAGTTCTCGTCCGGAAGTTATGACGAACGGGAAGACTCTGCCGACCGAATGGAGTTTTTTCGACAGGAGACGGCTCTCGAAGCGAACACCTTCTATTGTAACTTCGTCGTTGTTAACGCAGTCGACAAAGCAGGTCCTGTAGATCGCTTTTGGGTTTGCAGTCTCACGGGCATTCTCTACGAGCTCTCTGAAAGTCGTCTCTTCCTCAGAACCGGCTCTGATCCGCAGGCTTTCTACAAGCGAAGCCGCCTCTATCTTGAAAGGTATGCCTTTCAGGACTGAGATGTTTTTCTCGCGCTCTACCATGAACCGACCGAATCGAAAGCCGATTCGACGTATCTAGCGAGAGTTGAATTCATTTCCAGCCTCCAGCATTGCAAGGTAGTTTCTCACCGGGATGTAGTTGGCGACGGTGTTGCCCGTGCCTAAAGCATACCCGCCTCCCGGAGCGCATTGTTCGAGAGTCTCGAGTGTTCGATTCCTAACTTGCTCGACGGAGGCGTGACATAGAAAATCAACATCTATTCCTCCGAGGATCGAGATTCTCTTGCCCCATCTTCTTTTCACTTCTGGAACAGGCATTATCTGGTCTTCAAAGGAGTGTTTTGCATCGACTCCGGCTTCTATTATATCGTCCATTACAGTGGTTAAGTTGCCGCAACTGTGAAGGACAAAGGGTTTACCGTTTGCATGTACCACGCTGGCTATCTCTTTGTACCACGGGAAGACCAGTCTTCTGAGATGTCTCGGAGAGAAGATGGTCGATGTCTTGTATCCGAGATCGTCTCCAAAGCAGTAGGCGCCTACGCAATCCATTGAAGAGATGATCTTTGCGGCTCCAACGAGAACATGGCCGATCTTTTCGTTAAGAGTGTTGACCAGCTCGGGATCCTCGTAAACGGCCATGGAGAGATTCTCAACACCCATCAGGAAGCTGGAGTGCTCAAATGGCCCGCCGGAAGCCCCTCCAACTACTTTCATTCCTTCGGGAAGGTGCTCACCCAGCTTACGGAAAAGGTCGAAATCGACAGCTTCATCTGCCTTCGGCCAGTCCGCTTCCTGGATGTCTTTTAGGGTCTTAATGGGGCCGCCCTTTTCATTCATCCACTTCCTGCTTTCTCTGCGGTATGTTGCCGTGTCTTCACCATGAATGTAATCGGGAGTGGGAAAGCGGGGAGCCTGATAGAAGGGAACGTAGTCATATCCCAGTTCCTCATAAAAACCGACCAGCTGGTCGAAGTACCTGTCGGGATCTTCTTCTAATACGGCAAGTTTGTAGCCCATCACTTCTTCCATTATTTTATCGTCCGCAAAGAGCTCAAAGAACGGAACTCTGCAAGGTTCTTCATTGCGCCTGAAGACGTCCAGAATCACTGAGAAATCGGGTGCCGGTTTCAACTGAATCCCCCCCATTTTTTCCAAAGAGTCAAGTCTCCGGAGACTCCGATCGTGTTTAAGTATATCGGGTACTCATCAAAAGCATTCTAGCATCAATCCATATCTCAAATAAAGCTCGACGAATGCGTACCTGCAGTTGCGGAAGAAATAAAGGCTCGAAACAAGGCCTGAAAATCGGACCTGTCGGTACTGTTATAATCATCATGAGACGTTATCTGAGTTCAGGCATTCAACACTCTTCAAGACTCGAGGTGAAGCTAGTTGAGACTTATTACTAATAAGATGTTTCTCGAGTACGATTACTGCCCTGTCAGGGGATGGATCGAGAGGAATGAACCTCGGGATTTCACGCCGACAATCGCAGAAGATTTCAGGATGAAAGAGGGTCTAGATGTCGGCAGAAGGGCGAGGAGTCTCTTTCCTGAAGGTATTCTGATAGAGGAACTGGATCCCTTTGAGGCCTCCTTCGTAACCGAGCGGATTATCGGAGACAGGCAGTCCGTAACACTGTTTGAACCCGCTTTCATTAGCGGCGATTTCGTCTCAAGGGCGGACGTTTTGAGAAAAGGGGCAGATGGACTGGATGTCTTCGAGGTCAAAGCGAGCCTAGCAGGTTCATCGAACACAAAGGACTACATAAGAGATCTCTCTTACACAATCTCAGTTATAGAAAGCTCGGGTTACAGAGTCAAGAAAGCATGTTTAATTATGGTCTCAAGAATGTATCGCAAGGGTGACGATGACCGGAAGCTCTTTGAGATCATAGACGTAACGGACGAGGTTTCGAAGCAGAAAACAGAGATAACGGCCAAACTCGAACTTGCATCAGTTATCTTGACTTCAACATTGATTCCTTCCGGCTCATTGGGGTACAAATGCAGAGACTGCGAGCATCTTCGAAGATGCTTCGGTCTGGACAGGAGACTCAGTATCTTTGAGCTTCCCAGATTGGGTGCCGATAAGACAGATGCTTTGATCGAAAAGGGATACTTCTATCTGGAAGAGCTTCCGCGAGAGATACTTGGTGACAAACCTCTTCTGCAAAGAGTCTTTCGTGGAGCAAAAACAGGAGGGATAGTGATTGACAAGCCCGAAGAACTTCGAGAAAAGCTGAATAGTATGGAGTATCCGATAGGTTATCTCGATTTCGAGACTGCAGCTTCAGTTATTCCCCTGTATGATGGTCTGGCTCCCTACGAGGGGATCCCGTATCAGTATTCACTGCACATTCGAAGAAAAGACCCGGAAGTCCTTGAACACAGGGAGTTTCTCTTCGGCAATCCTTCGAGAGATGAAAGCCTCCTGCTCGCCGAAAGGCTGGTTGAGGACCTCAAGGACTGCAGAACACTTATGGCGCACCATGCTTCCGTTGAGAGGAATATTCTGAGATGGCTGTCTAACAGATACAAAGACTATCCAGAACTTTCAGAACAGCTCATATCCTTCTCGGAGATATTTGTAGATTCGGAACTGCTTGTGAAAGACCACATATATCATCCCGACTTCGGGGGAAGCTTCTCAATCAAAAGGCTTCTTCCTGCACTTGTAGAAGGGGTTGGTTATGAGGGACTGTTCATCCATAACGGTGACGATGCCAGGTATGTTTTCGTGAATATGGCTCTGGGAAATTACAGAGAGCCCGAGGTAGAGAGAATAAGAAGAGATATGCTGGAGTACTGCAAGATGGATACACTGGCGATGGTAGAGATTCACAAATTTCTCTGCGATCTATTATCGGAATGAGGATACTGTTGATACAAATGTGAATCGTCAGCATACGACTTAATCGAATTATTTTCGAAGTAGAATAATCTGGTCATCAAATTAGGTTATTATGAATCATGCATACTTTAGGCATCGAGAGGATGTGACGACATAGAAATCTTCAAGATAAAGAATCATGAGACATCGCTTCCCCTTATTCAAGGAGGAATGGCCGTAGGGATTTCTCTGGACAATCTGGCCGCTACCGTCGCTTCTGAAGGTGGAATAGGGGTTATTGGAACGGCAGGTATTGGTATGACGGTTGACGGTTACAGAAAGAACTTCAGGCAGGCAAGCATAGATGGCCTCAAGAATACCATAAGAAGGGCAAGGGAGAAGACAAAAGGGGTTTTGGGAGTAAACATTATGGTAGCCCTCACAAACTACGCAGAGATGGTGGAAACGGCCGTGAAGGAGAAGATAGACGTGATCATCTCCGGCGCGGGACTGCCTCTTGATCTCCCCTCTTATCTCGATGATGGATCGGAAACGGCTATAATTCCAGTGGTCTCATCTCTGAAGTCTGCGACCGTAATATTCAAGAGATGGTTTCGCAGGTACAGCTACGTCCCCGACGGCTTCGTTGTGGAGGGACCTAAGGCGGGCGGCCACCTCGGATACAGAGTCGAGGAGATCTTTTCTGAAGAGAGTTCTCTCGAAAAGACCGTACCTGAGATCAGAAGGTTTGTAGATCAGGTGAAACGTGATACTGGAAAAAATATTCCGTTGATAGCGGCCGGAGGGATATTCGATAGAGATGATGTCGAAAAAGCCTTCAAGCTCGGGGCCTCAGCAGTTCAAGTAGGGACGGCCTTTGTGGCCACGGAAGAATGCGATGCAGACTACAGGTTCAAGCAGGCATTCGTGAATGCTTGTCGGGAGGATATAACCATTATCAAGAGTCCTGTGGGAATGCCGGGCAGAGCAATAAAAAACAAGTTTCTGGACGATGTTGAGCAGGGAAAGAAAAAGCCGTTTAAATGCTCATTTCAGTGCATAAAGACATGCAATTACAGAGAGGCGCCATACTGCATTGCAGAGGCGCTCATGAATGCCTGCAAGGGAGATCTGGAAAATGGCTTTGCCTTTACGGGAAGCGAAGGATACAGGATAGAAGGCATTACAACAGTGAAGAAGGTTATAGATAGACTATTCGGTGAAAACAGGCGCTAGCTCTCTTGATGTATCTTAAGAAGTCAGTGGTCTGTCTGCACCGCAAATAAATGTGGGGGAGGTTGAAGATGGGAACCCTGGAGAAGATAACGAACGCGATCATCGAAACAATGCCTGCTCAGGCAAAAGCTGCCACTGAAGAGGCTCTAGCGGAAGGCCTCAGCGCAAAGGAAATTCTGGATAGCGCACTTATCCCGGGGATGGATGAAGTTGGCAGGTTATTCAGAGAGGGCGAGTATTTCGTTCCCGAAGTTCTTGTTGCTGCAAAGGCGATGAACCAATGTATGGACCTTATTGAACCTCTTCTTGTCAGCGGAGGGGTCAAGAAGATCGGCAAAGTGATTGCCGGGACTATCGAGGGTGACCTCCATGACATTGGAAAAAACCTGGTGTGTATGATGCTTAAGGGAGCGGGCTTCGAAATAATCGACCTTGGCGTCGATGTGAAGCCCGAAGAGTTCGTTGAGGCAGCCGAAGGTGCGAAGCCGGATATTCTTGTTATTTCCGCCCTGTTAACGACCACAATGCTTAATATGCCCAGAGTGATAGAAGAACTGAAAAAGGCCGGCATTCGAGAAGAAGTAAAGGTGCTCATAGGTGGGGCGCCCGTGAGTCAAACTTATGCTGAGGAAATTGGAGCGGACGGTTATTCTCCCGACAGTGCCGGAGCCGTCGAACTGGCAAGGATGTTCGTATCTGGGTAAGCTCATTGATTTTTGAAGAGTGTCCGGTGGCGATCCGGAATCGTCGAGAAGACCGTTTGCTCAACGCGAAAATCAAAGAATAGAATAGGTACTCAATACACGACTAAATGTGCTCAGGGAACCTTTACAAAGTGCAATTTCAAAGACAAGTTGATATAATACCGATGGTATTCATTTATTCCGGTTTTTCATTTTGACGGCTGTAAAGCTGTCTATTTACGGATGGAGGGTTCAAGATGTTGACAGCGTTAATAATAATGTCGGTCGTCACTCTGATTTCCTTTCTCTTCGCAATTGCATCTGTCAGAAGACTTTCTCAGAGTATCAGGAGGAATCAGGAACTCCAGCTCAAAGAAAAGGACCTGGAGAGAGATGTCGCAGAGAGGGATGAAAAACTGGACTGGCTAACTTCTGCCAAAGAGGAGCTTGAAGAGACCTTCAAAGCGATATCTTCTGATGTTCTCAATTCCAGTACCGAAAACTTCATTCGACAGGCAAATGACAAGTTCTCGGGATTGCTCAAGCTGCAGAAAGAAGATTGGGGCAGTCAGAAAAGGGATTTCGAGAGTCTCGTGAGTCCGGTGAAAGACAACCTGGAAAAGCTGGAAAGAAATGTGAGGGAATTGGAATCTAAGAGAGAAGGAGCATACAAAGCTCTTGAAGAACAACTGAGGACTCTTGCGACAGCAAACACCGATCTTAGGCAGGGCGTTACGGATTTGAAGGGCGCCTTGAGAAATAGATCAACTCGTGGAAGATGGGGTGAGATTGAGCTTCGTAGAATAGTTGAGCTCAGCGGCATGACCGAACATGTTGATTTTGTGGAACAGGAATCGATTGACAGTGGCAGGCCAGATCTTATTGTAAAACTACCTAATGAAGCTTACATACCGGTAGATGCCAAAGTTCCGCTCGACAGTTATCTGGCCGCATTGGAAGAAGATGACGAGTCGTCGAGAAGCCAGTTCATGAACGTCTACGCAAGGAATGTTCGAGAGACAGTGAATAGACTCGCCAGCAAGAACTACTCTGAATCGTTCAGCAGAAATGCCGATTTTGTGGTAATGTTTGTCCCGGTGGAGTCTGCAATAAATGCGGCTTTTCTAACAGACCCGGACCTCTTTGAATATGCTATTGCGAAGAAGGTCCTTATTGCTTCTCCGGTGAATCTCGTTGCGCTGTTGAAGTCTGTAGCCTATGGGTGGCAGCAGTACAGCCTTACCGAAAACGCTGAGAGGCTTGTTCAAGCCTCGAAAGAACTCTATAATAGATTCGGTGTTTTCTTCGCTCATTACAACAGACTGCAGGGCCACCTAAAGAACGCCGTCAGTGCCTACAATGATGGAGTGGGTTCCTTTGAAAGCAGGCTGCTTCCGAAAGTCAGGGAGATCGAAACTCTTACCGAGACACGCGAAAGGCTTCCCGAAATTGAAGGGATTGCCGAGGAACCGAGATCTTCGGAAAATATGAACTATGATTGATCTCCTGCGCCAAAATACAGAGACTGGACTTGGGAAAGATCGCTTCAGAGGCGGTTGAGAACTTTTTTCGCCGCGATGTGGTCATCAAAGATCAGTCTTTTTGCTTCGGAGCAGAGCTTCTGCCAGCTTCTTTCGGTCTTTCCCGAAATCCATCCGCCAGCCTAATCGAAAGTAGCTGACATATGCTAGACGGAATAAAGAGGGCAGACCAACAATATGGGCACTCGCATCGGCACTTGCAACTCAATCCGCTTCGACTGCACCGTGTATATGCTGGTCCCTGTAAAGGTTGCTGTCTTTGATACTTGCGTAGTCGTGAAGTAACGCTGTAATTTCTACTACAGAGCGATCTGCATTAAGTTTTTCGGCAAGGATAAGCGAGTTGAGTTAGACCACCGTCAGTATTTGATGTGCCCGGATGTCGTAACCGAAGATATTTTCGTCGTTCTTGCAGTTTTTTCGACTATCTCACCGCTTTATAGAAAATAACAATCTCTTCTTCCCTTTAAGGTAAAATCCATGTGATTTCGCTCCCGGCTGCCTGTTCCATCAGTAAGACAATATTATGATACGCGAGAGTGGTTCTGAAAGTCTTTATGCGATAAAATGCGAGAGGGGATGCAATGTCCGGTCTTCCGATGACAGAAATTTGCCGGTCTCTTGATGCTGATTGTGAAGGATTCGGAATGGAGGTATAGATGAACGAACTATTATGGTTTTTGATGCTTGTAGTGAACTTCAGTTTGATCATAGTTGCTTACAGGTTGTGGGGAAAGACAGGATTGTACGTCTGGGTAGCCATAGCTACGATAATTGCCAATGTTCAGGTAATAAAGACGGTTTCACTTTTCTGGATGGCCGCGACTTTGGGAAATATCGTTTATGCGACGTCGTTCTTGGCTACGGATATTCTTTCTGAGAATCATGGAAAGAAGGAGGCCAAGAGAGCAGTCTACATCGGCTTTTTCTCTCTGATATCGACTACCGTGATAATGCAAATCGCTCTTGCCTTCGAGCCTCATCACTCTGATTTCTCTCAGGAGCATCTCTCAGCAATATTCGGCCTTCTCCCCAGAATTGCTCTGGCTAGTCTGGCAGCCTACTGGTGTTCTCAGTTACATGACGTCTGGGCATATGATTTCTGGAAGAAGAGGTTTCCTGACAGGAAGCACATCTGGCTCAGAAATAACGCAAGCACGATGGTATCGCAGCTGATCGATACGGCGGTTTTTACTTCGTTAGCCTTTCTAGGAGTTTTTTCGACCGATGTGTGGTGGCAGATATTCTGGTCCACTTACATTCTAAAGTGGGTCGTTGCAGTTCTAGACACTCCATTCATCTATCTAGCCCGAAAACTGAAAGACGAGGGTAAAATCAAGGATCTTGTTCCCTGAGATTCTTTATGAGAAATCCTCCTCGAGATAGCTTCATGCTGTGTTCTCTTGTGCTTCCGAAAGCTCTCGGCCGTCGGTTGATATAATTCATATGAAAGAGAAATATTTATGAAGGAATGGATTGTTCAACTCCCCGGCTGACAAACAGATCAGGAGGTAAACTGTGGACGAGAGTGAAAGGAAACTGAATAAGTACGAAATGAAGAGAGACTTCAACAAAACGCCGGAGCCCGACGGTAAAGAGGCCTCTCTTGAATGGGCAAAAGATAGACCGGTGTTTGTTGTTCAGAAACACGCCGCATCGACTCTTCATTATGACTTTCGAATCGAAGTAGACGGAGTTCTGAAGTCGTGGGCCGTTCCCAAAGGTCCGTCAACCGACCCCTCTGAAAAAAGGCTGGCCGTTCCCACGGAAGACCATCCCCTCGAGTATGGCGATTTCGAGGGAAATATCCCCGAAGGAGAGTACGGCAGAGGCACGGTTCTTCTTTGGGACCGGGGAAGCTACAGAAATCTGAAGGAAGACCCTGAATCGAACCCACTCACAAAACAAATCGAAGATGGTCATATCACAATTTGGCTCGAAGGAGAGAAGCTTAAGGGTGGCTACGCGCTCGTCCGAACGGGAAAAGCGGAGAATGCGCGGTGGCTTCTGATCAAGATGAACGATAAAGAAGCCGATGCAAGAAGAAACCCAACGTCGACCGAGCCCAATTCAGTCAAGACAGGAAGAAGCCTTGAAGAAATTCGCGACTCCAGAGATTAGACAACTTATACAGCGAGCCTTCAAGATCAGGAGATGAGTAAGCCGGATATTATCTTTTCGCTTTTTGGAGCTGCGAGAGTTCATCTTGATGGCGAGAGATCGGGACTATTGTGATCGTGATTAAGTATTGCCGCTATTCGAGGTAGTGTCTTTATTGATCCTATCAGGATTCTTCAGACCCTTCCTGACTTCTTCAAGCATTTCACTTGTCAATGTTTTCAACTTCAATAGATGAATAGAAACGGCAGTGCCAACTCCGACAAGAATTGCCGTGACAACAGCATTCGATATCAGTATCATTGTCAAGGTAAGAGTGGACCACAGCAAAGCAAGTGCAAGATTTCTTGCTCTCCTCCTTACTGCTCGGAAATGTAGATAACTGTAGATATACGCACCGAATAGCTTATGGCCGATCAACCATCGGCACAGCTTCTCTGAGCTTCTTAGGTATCAAAATGCCGCCAACAACAGAAAAGGAGTTGTTGGCAGCAATGGAAGAACTATTCCGGTTACGCCAAGAAAAAGGGAACCCGATCCTGCGATTACCAGCAAAACTTGTTTAAGCCTCACAAGTTACCTTTCTTATCGCTCAATATTTGGCTACTTCCAAACTTCGTCCAGCGAAATCCCCAGAGCCTTCGCAACCCCCGCTCCATAAGCGGGATCGGCTTTCAGGCAGTTTCCAATATGTCTGATCTTGATTTCCTTTGTCGAGTCTCCCATGTTCCTTGCTGTGTTCTCAAATAGAACTTGCTGCTGCTCTGGAGTCATAAGATTGAAAAGCTTTCCAGGCTGGGTGTAGTAATCATCGTCATCTTCTCTGAAGTTCCAGTTATCGGCGGCACCCTTTAGCTCTAGAGGGGGTTCTTTGAATTCAGGTTGTTCAGCCCATGCTCCATAACTATTGGGTTCATAGCCTATCGTGCTTCCTGCATTATCATCTACTCTCATCTGTCCGTCACGATGATAACTATTGAATGGGAACCGTGGTCTGTTAACTGGAATCTGATGATGGTTAACCCCGAGCCTGTAACGCTGGGCGTCACCGTAGGAGAAGAGCCTTCCCTGAAGCATCTTGTCTGGAGAGAAACCTATTCCGGGAACAATACTTGCCGGATTAAAGGCAGCCTGTTCAACATCAAGATAGTAGTTTTCAGGGTTCTTGTTCAGCTCGAAGTACCCAACCTCGGTGAGCGGGAACTCTCCTTTGTACCAGACCTTTGTCAAGTCGAAGGGATTGTAGGGCATTTTATCGGCCTGTTCCAGCGTCATAACCTGAATATACATGGTCCATCTTGGAAAGTCGCCTCTCTCTATGCTCTCGAAGAGATCGCGCTGGTGGCTCTCCCGATCTTTTGCGACTATGACTTCAGCTTCGGCATCGGTGAGATTCTTTATTCCTTGTTGCGTCTTTAAGTGGAACTTCACCCATATCCTTTCATTGTTGGCGTTTATCATGCTGTAAGTATGGCTTCCGTAACCGTTCATGTGTCTATACGAAAAGGGAATCCCGCGATCGCTCATTGTTATTGTTACCTGATGAAGAGCCTCGGGAAGTGAAGACCAGAAATCCCAGTTATTCTTCGCGCTCCTCATGTTGGTCTTCGGATCACGTTTAATAGCATGATTCAGATCGGGGAACTTGAGAGGGTCCCTCAAGAAGAAGACTGGCGTGTTATTGCCGACTAAATCCCAGTTGCCTTCCTCTGTATAAAACTTCATTGCGAAACCTCTTATATCCCTTTCGGCATCGGCAGCGCCTCTCTCTCCGGCTACCGTGGAGAACCTGACAAACATATCAGTCTTCTTGCCCATCTCTGAGAAGAGCTTGGCTTTGGTATACTTTGTAATGTCGTGGGTCACGGTAAACGTTCCAAAGCCTCCAGAGCCTTTCGCATGCATTCTTCTTTCCGGAATAACCTCTCTGTCGAAATGGGCCAACTTCTCAAGATACCAGACATCTTGCAGCAACATCGGGCCTCTCGGACCGGCAGTCATTGAGTTCTGATTGTCGACTACGGGCGCTCCAGCTGCCGTGGTCATTTTCTCTTTTTTTGGATCTTTTTCCATATTCTCCTCCAATCTTATCGTCCGGCAAAAGCGGACATCGTAGGGTTTATTTAAGGGGTTGGGGTTCTCAAAAGATCTATAATAAGCCGAGTACACACACATGCATTCATGGCTCACGATTTCATAGAAGCAAACTCTAACTAGAGCAAGTCGGGCTCAGTAGACAAGACTGTCTTGGAATCTTTACTAGCTTAAATTATTCTAACATTAGATACCGCGGAAACTCGTATTTGCAGCACTCTTAAGCGCAACGCCAGTTCTTAATCACATTGTTTCTCTGCCTTGGATATGCGGCCAGCTTCAAGGCTTTCGGCAATGTAGTTTGTATTCTGATATTATTCTATTGAGGTGATTGAATGTTCACAGTACTCTCAAAAGAGCGAATTTCGCCGGATACCTTTGATATCTGGCTTTCTCATCCCGAGATCTATAAATACGCGAAGCCCGGCCAGTTCCTGATAGTAAGGATAGACAAATACGGTGAGAGAATTCCTCTCACAATTGCGTCAACCGATAAAGGAAGGGTAAGAGTTATTGTGAAGG
Organism: Mesotoga sp. B105.6.4; assembly: GCF_002896535.1. Classification (NCBI taxonomy): domain Bacteria; kingdom Thermotogati; phylum Thermotogota; class Thermotogae; order Kosmotogales; family Kosmotogaceae; genus Mesotoga; species Mesotoga sp. B105.6.4. The sequence goes on from NZ_JWIM01000001.1 coordinate 58,026, forward strand.
CCGTGGGCAAGAGTACCTACAAGCTATGCTCTTTGAGCGAGGGCGAATCAGTTGCGGATATCGTAGGCCCGCTAGGAAATCCCAGCGAGATAGAAAAGATTGGAACGGTCTGTGTAGTGGGCGGTGGTGTTGGCATTGCACCGTTGTTTCCTATTACCAGGGCACTGAAAGAGGCAGGAAATGAGGTTATAGGAATACTGGGCGCTGCAAAGAAGGAGCAGCTTATAATGCTGAATGAATTCAGACCATTTCTTGACAGGCTGTACATCACGACCGACGACGGTTCCCTTGGTTCAAAAGGAACGGTAACAAATCCTCTTAAGGAAGTTATCAAGGATCACCCACCAGCTTCAATCTGGGCAATAGGGCCCATGGTAATGATGAAGTTTGTCTCGCTTCTAGCCTCCCAGAATGACATACGATGCTGGGTCTCACTTAATCCGATCATGGTAGATGGGACGGGAATGTGCGGAGCCTGCAGAGCAGAAGTAGGGGGCGAGATGAAGTTTGCCTGTGTTCACGGACCGGAATTTGACGGCAGGTCGGTCAACTGGGACGAGCTCATCAAGAGGCAGTATCAGTACCGAGAAGAGGAGCAGATTGCTCTTGAGGAGTACATACGTGAATCGGGTGAGATTAATGCCTGAGAAATTCAAAGTTAAGATGAGAGAGTTAGATCCTTTAGAGAGAGTCAACAACTTCGAGGAGGTTGCCCTTGGCTACACCAAGGAAGAGGCAATTGCAGAGGCAAACAGATGTCTCCAGTGCAAGCACAAACCCTGTGTGAGCGGCTGTCCGGTGGGAATAGATATCCCCGGTTTCATCAAAGCACTGAGAGAGGGTGACATCGAGAAGAGCACAAAGATTTTGAAAGATGCCAACAACCTCCCAGCAATCTGCGGAAGAGTCTGCCCTCAGGAAAAGCAGTGTGAGCTTGCCTGCGTAGTGGGCAGGATCCCGGGCAGTGAACCTGTCGCAATCGGGAGACTGGAGAGATTCGTCGCCGACCAGAATATATCTCTCGAAACTGCCGTAAAACCGTCCGTAAACAAAAGAGTTGCCGTCATCGGTGCAGGTCCGGCCGGTCTAACGGTCGCAGCCGATCTCGCGAAAGAGGGTTTTTCGGTTACGGTCTTCGAAGCCTTCCATACTGCGGGAGGTGTGCTTGTTTATGGTATTCCCGAGTTCAGGCTTCCCAAAGAGATCGTTGCAAAGGAAGTTGAATTTGTGAAGGGCCTGGGAGTTGAATTCCGTTTCAATCAGATTGTAGGCCGAACGATTCCATTCGAAGAGATAAAAAACGAATTTGATGCAGTTTTCATTGGTATCGGGGCGGGCGCTCCTAGATTCATGGGAATACCGGGATCGAATCACAACAACATATTCTCCTCTTCCGAATACCTCACGAGGACCAACCTTATGAAAGCCTATCTCTTTCCAAGGTACGACACGCCTGTCAAGATAAAGGACAGGGTAGCCGTGATAGGGGCAGGAAATGTCACAATGGATGCGGCAAGGACGGCCAAAAGACTTGGAGCCAAAGAGGTTCATGTGGTCTACAGGAGAAGCGAAGAAGAAATGCCTGCAAGAATAGAGGAGTACCACCATGCCGTTGAAGAGGGGATAGTGTTTCACTGGCTGACCCTTCCCGTTGAGTACGAAGGGGACATAAACAACAACGTCACTGGAATGAAGTGCGTTAAGATGACTTTGGGTGAACCGGATGATTCGGGGAGAAGAAGGCCGATACAAATTGAGGGATCGGAATTCATCATGGAAGTGGATATGGTCATCGAAGCGATCGGGCAGACTCCAAACGCCATTCTGAAAGCCGGTTTTCCAGAGGTGAGACTGAATAGATGGGGCAGTATCGATGCCGATGAAGCCAGCGGCAAAGTCGATGAAGGCATCTACGCCGGCGGAGACATCGTGACCGGTTCCGCTACCGTTATAGAAGCCATGGGAGCAGGAAAGCGTTCTGCGAGAGCAATTAAGGCGTACTTGTTGCGCAAGTGATGTGCTTCATGATACCTGCGCCAGATCTTGAATGTAAATAATCACGGAAGACTATAGAGCAAAAAAACGCGAGAAGCCCGTCAATGGTTTTCTGCACCGAGACTCTACATTTCGGAGACAATTGCCGGCTCCTTTCAATAGAGTTTTTTTGTTCAAAGAATAGATCAACTCTCAAAACCAATCTGATAATCTGAGAATCATGGAATTCTGATATTTCTCTCGATAAAGGAGACTTCTCTTCGCAATGAAAAAAATGACGAAAAACAGCTTTCGGTGATACAGAGCTTTCATTCTTCTCCCTTTTTGGCGCGTCATATTCTCAAAATTCCTCGTGAGATACGATCATACCCGATCAACCTCTTTTATTCCCAGATGTTTAATCCGTTCTACCTAAAAGAGTGTTTTCAAATAGACTGTTGAGTTTGCTGGAATAATTTAGGTTCAGAAACTAACTAATTAGGAGGACTGAATTTGCCAATCTCTGAGAGAAGATCAGCTGGAGTACTCTCTGAACTTAGGGAAAGAAATCTTAAGACAGTAATGGACGTTGTATCAAGATACCAGCCCATATCAAGAACAAAGATTTCCAATTTGACAGGGATATCTTGTAAGCGCTGGCAAGACTTCTTCTGGTCTGGGAAAAAGGCAAGAACTTCTTTCCTTCAATCCCGGGAAAGCCTTCGTTATTTCGGTTGATGTCGGACTCGCAACAACTATAGTCGCCAGAGTCGATCTTTCAATGAATGTCACAGACAAGTGCGAAATCGGAACATCCGAGAGCCCGGAGAAATTCGCTTGCGAATTAGTGGACTGCATTTCAGATCTTTGCGACAAAGAAAACGAGCTTCCTTCGTATTTGGTGATCTCTGTACCGGGTCTTGTTCGCGGTGATTTGAGAACTGCAATTAATGTTCCCTTGCTCCATTGGACCGACCTCGTACTTGCAGAACTCGTTGAGAGCCGACTTAAGCTGAAAGGGCTAGATTCTCCGGTAATGAGCAACAACGATGCAAAACTGAGAGTTCTCGCTGAGGTAGCTCTTAAAAGGGACATTCCTGATGATTTTGCGAACATAGTTTACGCTCTTGTTAAGGAAGGAGTCGGAATTGGACTGTTCATCAACGGCAGTATATATGTTGGAAGTAATCATATTGCTGGCGAATTTGGGTACATGTCTATCGATCGAAACGGACCGGAATGTTCATGTGGAAGAAAGGGCTGTTGGCTTACTATGGTTGGCTCGAGAGAACTTGATGATCTCGTTATAAGTGAAAGACTTGATGATTACATCGAATCCTTCTCGATCGGTCTCATGAATATCGTAAACGGTCTTTATCCAGATCTGGTTGTAATTAGCGGTGCCCTTGAAGAATACCGGGACAGCGTTTTGCCTGCCCTGAAAACAAAACTGAAGAACAGCGCGCTCTTCGAACTGTCCTCGATGGAGATCGTTAAATCTGCTTTTGATGACAGAGAGGGCCCCATTTTTGGAGGGGCGTTGATGGGTTTGAGGAAGTATCTAAACATAGAAACGGGCGTTTTATAGCCCGAATTTGAAGAGAGATGATGACAGTTGAAACGTGGAGTAGTGCTCTTGATAGCATTGTGATTTTTACTTACTGGAGCTACAACACTAAGCGGCTCTCCGATCAGCTGGCTCAGCAAGGAGTAAGCGGAGCGGGGAAGAAATCCCTTGGTTGATGAGAGATAATAGGAATAGCTTGATTTCAGGTACTTGACAGGTCGAATCAACTGCCGTAAGAATTGAAAGATCTTCTGAATGAGACAGGAGGATGCAACGATTATCCTCCTGTTTTCAATCAATCTCGCGATGAAATTATTCATTAACCTTTTCAAAGGTTAGATGCTCTTAATAGGCAATTCAACGATTGTTGCCACTGCCGATTCTTCGTTCTTCACGAAGATCGTTCCTCCATGCAACTCGAGTATCCTTCTCGTTATGCTCAGCCCAAGTCCATTTTCGCCGCCGACTCCTTTGATGAATGGTTTGAAAAGCGTGGCCAGTCTTTCTTCTTCGATTCTTTCACCATCGTTTGCGAAGCGGATAACCACGTTCTCTTCTTTTTCATTGACTTCCATTGTGACCTCTATCGTATTTCTTGCATAGCGGATCTGATTGGAAAGAATGTTCTCTATCGCTATTGCCATTTGCTCTTCGTTTATTTGCTCAGTGATATTTCTCAGGTTCAGGTTCCAGTCTATGTCGTCTCTCTGGAAAGAAAAGCGCCCGACGGTATCTTCAATCAGTTCCGAAAGATTGACCTCTTCCGTCTCCAGGTTGTGACGCGACAGATACTCCAGTCTGGTGATAAACAGTAGATCCTTCACTCTCAGATCCATTCTCTGAATCTCTCTGTCAATAACATCTATCGCGCTATTTAGATCCCCACCAGGATAGATACCGTCTTTTATTGCCTGCGCGTAACTCCTGATAACCATTACAGGTGTTTTCAGCTCGTGCGAGATAAACTGGAGCATAGACTGCTGCTCTTTGTCCTGCTCGCTAAGACTCCTTCTCATGTTTTCAATTGAATCGGCAAGCTCTCCGATTTCGTCGCTTCTGTTCAAAGCAATCGGCTTATCCCAGTTTCTCTTGGATATCATTCTTACGTCTTCGGAGAGTCTCTTAAGAGGTTTAGTCATATATCTTGAGAAAACGATGATGACTATCAGACTTACCACGGTCATTATTGCCATCACCAGCAATAGTCTTGAGAGCAACGTCGATGAAAGAGTGTTCTTGTAGGTATCCCACATATAGGAAATCATTGTGACATCTCTTCCCGAAAGTTGACCGGACCGAACGACGTAGAAGAGACTCCTGTTGTTCAACCTGGCTTCATACCTCTCTGACGATGTGTTTTGAACCTCCGCATTAGCTCTTATAGAATCAATCACAGGCAGAATCTCAGGCACTATCGTTCCGCTGATTACAATTCCCTTCGAAGTTGTAGTCGGCGAAGAGACTTTCTCAGTATCTTCCTGTGTCCTGAATCTATGCAGATAATTGTCTATGAGGTCAAACTCTCTGTCGAAAACGACTATATGTCCAACGTCTCTAGCATTTTTAAAGCTGTTCGTGTCAATGTCTTCAAAAGGAATGAATCCTCCCTGTAACTCTATCAGCTTGACTTCCTGGGCGTACTCAATGGTCCTGTACGCCTCGGTGGTGAAGAAGTCTCTTATCGACCATCTAAAGACGATTCCCAAGAGGAGAAACAAAATCGCGAGAACGGTGGCAAACAGTAGCCAAAGCTTGTCAGATAAGCTCCAGGCCCTCATATGTTCACGCTCTTATATCCGAATCCATACACGGTTTCAATCTTGAACTCAGGCATCTTCTTCCTCAGTCTTCTAACCAAATCATCGACCGCTCTATCGCTTCCGTAATGGTCGTAACCCCAGACTTTGTCCAGGATCTGGTCTCTCGAAAAGGGCTTGCCTCTGCCGTTAACGAAAAGAAGAAGCAGGTCAAACTCCATTGAAGTGAGTTCGATGGCTCTAGATTCGTCATTTGTCTCTTCAATAACTGTTCTTCTCGCTTCATCGATTTTGTAGGGAGGAATAGTGATTACCCCTTCGGAATGACGGACCCTGTCGAGGATCTTCTTCACCCTTATAACTAGCTCTCTCGGAAGAAAGGGCTTGGGCATATAGTCGTCGCTTCCCATCTCAAGTCCTACAACTCTATCTATGTCTTTGTCTCTTGCGGAGATAAAGATTACCGGTATCACTGAATCTCTCTTTCTGATTTCTCTGAGGAGCTCGAATCCGTCAATTCCGGGAAGCATAATGTCAAGAATCCATATGTCTGGGGTGTCGTCTATTTCGTCGAAAGCGTCGCTTCCGTTTGTGAACGATCTGACTTCCCATCCCTCCTTTTCGAGATAAGAAGTGAGTACATTGTTCAGATTTCTTTCGTCTTCGACCAGATTGATTCTTGTTGCCATGAACTTCACCTCTAGAGTGCCAGATCTCATTCAATAATAATCGATCACGTCAATAATAACTAACCAGTAGGCCAGACTGCCACTTTTTGTCTCAGTTGGAATTCGGCGGTCCGGCCTTTTTCAAAGAACTTCTTCAACAGAGGAACAAGAAGCTACGATTCTATCTTACGGAATGTTTCACGTTCATCATCAGTCGTTTCCAGACTAGCACGCTCCTTTCTGTGTAGCGGATGGGGGGTCACGTTATCTATGTAAGACTGCATTTGCTCGTTCTGCATTGCGTCTCTCGTTTTCTTTTCGAAAGACTTTTCCACGGGTACTGCTTAAAGGTCGATGCTCTTGACTGCTACCACTATTGTCTCTGCGCCGTTGCTCACCCTTGTAATCTGGATAGAAAAGGCAGGTGGTCTGTAGATCTCTTCTTGGCCGGTTGAAAATGAACTGTACTGCTTGTAGACCGGTGTCATGTCGAGCAGCATTACTCTCGATATAGACTCCGAATCCCAGCGGCGGAGTGTATCCTTGAGCTGTTCCGGAGCAATCGTGCGGTTGTCGGTTACGAGGCGAGTTTCAGTTCCCTCAATTTCGCTGACGACAACTCTTTCTATAGATTCCAGTCCCAGTTCCTCTATTTTCTCAATGAGACCGCTGATGGTCATTTCCGATTTGTTTGAAGATCGTTTTTTCTCGCCTGTGAGAACCATGTTTTCAACTCCTTTTGGGGGTTTATGGTTTAGCTTCAGTAATATTATAGGAAGAAATGTCCGGGAGAATTCGGGAATTCTGTGGGATATAATGGGATTTGTAGATCTGAGCTTTGCCGGCCTAGGAGTAACATTGTTTCGGCCTTACCGTTGCTCCGACTTTCTTAAGGAGGTGTTTTATGAAAGTAATTCTTGTCGCTGTTTTGGTTCTCTTTGCTTCCATTTTGATTGCAGAACCTCTCGGCATAGCGTTTGTCTATGTAGGTTCAGTAGACGACGGAGGCTGGACACAGAAACATGATGAGGGTCGGCAGTATATTGAGAAGGTATTTGGCGATCGGATAGAGACTTCATTCATTGAGAACGTAACCGAAGGCGAACAGGATCTTGAAGTGCTAAGAGGTTTCGCAGAGAGAGAATTCAAGCTTGTTTTCAGCACTAGCTTCGGTTTCATGGACGATGTTGTAGAAGTTGCGAAGAACTTTCCCGGCACGGTTTTCATGCACTGCTCTGGTTACAAGACGGCAGAGAACCTGGGGACTTATTTCGGGAGAATATACGAACCGGCCTACCTGACAGGGTTGATCGCCGGCGAGATGACAAAGAGCGACTTGATAGGATATGTTGCCACTTTCAAGATTCCCGAAGTAATCAGGGGTATAAATGCGTTCGCAATAGGAGTTTCAAAGACTAATCCAAATGCGCAAATTCACGTTATTTGGACTGAGACCTGGTTCGATCCCTCTTTAGAAGAGGAGGCGGCCGATGCCCTCCTGGACCTTGGAGCCGATGTCATCGCCCAGAGCCAGGATTCACCGGCTGCCGTTCAGGCGGCCGGGCAGCGCGGCGTCTACGCTATTGGTTACAACACCGATATGAGCGCCTTCAGTCCAGACACTTTTCTTAGTTCCCCTGTGTGGAATTGGGGCATCTTCTATGAAAGAGTGATAAATGAGTTGATGGACGACAAATGGATCAGCAATCAGTACTGGGGTGGAATCGGTGATGGGGTTGTCGACATAGTAATGAGCGACCTCGTTCCGGAGGCTCTGATGGACCTAGTGAAAAATGAAAGAAAGAGGATAATCGAGAGTGATTACCACCCGTTTGAGGGTCCTTTGATCGATCAAGAAGGAAACACGAGATATTCAAAGGGTGAGACGCCTACAGATGAAGAACTGTTAGCAATGGATTGGTTTGTCAACAATATCGTCGGCAGCCCAAAGTGAGGCTTATTATTGCAGTATGATGGAGCATTCCTGCTACTCTGGTAAGAGATAAGAGCAGTTATCCGTTAACGGTCCGCCGTCTGAAGATCCGCTGGTCACTCTTGCCAGGAGACGATGATCGCTTTGAAGAGCAAGGACAAGAAGAACATGATCCCGTGCAAGGGCCCTTAACAGTAGCCCCAAACAGAGACATTTCGCTCAGCCTTACGGGATGATGAAGTAAGGAGTTTGCACGAGTGACTTGGGATGACAGTCTTCTCTCGCATCGCGTCATTCTGAGATGATTCTGCTCAGAATCCCGCTCTTCTCGTGAGCGAACACTCGATAATGCTCTTTCTCGCTTGATGTTATTCAAGGACTGGTCCATGATCCGGGAAGGGCAACGAAGGACGGCACTTCAGAGCTAGATGCTGAAACAAGTTCAGCATGACGGGATGTGACGTTTTTTTCAGGCTTAGGGCTTGCAACTTGCATCTTGGCACTTGCAACTGATCTTGCTCTTGTCGGAGAACGGTAAACCGAGAACGGATAACCGGTTCTTATTCAGCTTGCAACTTTATCCAACGACGGAGTGAAGGAAGAGCCTATTTGTGTTTTCTTAATGGTATCCGTATTTCGAATGTGCTTCCTCCGTCGACATGGTTTCTGACTGTGATTTCGCCTCCTAGAGAACCGATAATTTCCCTTGCGATTGAAAGACCCAGACCACTTCCTGGGCCGTTATGAGATTCATCGGTCTTATAGAATCGTTCGAAGACTCTTTCCTTTTCAGAGTCGGCTACGCCTGAACCGAGATCGCTTATCTGAATGAGGGCAAATCCTTCACTCTCGAAGGCCTTTATGGTGACATCGCTGTTTTCTTCAGTGAATTTGATTGCGTTTTCTAGAATTGCCGCGACCGCAACTTTGAGATTGTCTGAGGAAGTTTTCAGAACAACATCATCGCGGGATTCAACGAGAATGCGAACTCCCCTTGACTCTGCAAGAGGTCGATGATACTCTTTCAGTTCAGCGAGGAAAACTCCTAGCTCCACATCTTCAGGGGCAATCTCTAACTTCTTTTCGTTCTGCACTCTCGCGAGAAGGAGCAGCTTGTTCACAACGTTCTGCATACTTCTGGTCGCCCCATCAATCATATCGATCTTTTCCATCGATTCTTTCTCCAGTTTTCTCTCCTTGAGCATATCTACACCCAATCTGAGAATTGTGAGTGGTGTTTTCAGCTCATGAGAGGCATCGGCGGTAAAGCGCTGGAGTCTTTCATAACTCTCTTTCAAAGGAGTCAAAACATATCTTGCGAGAGTCATACCGGCTACCCAGGAGATTACGGCAACCATCAGGACAAGAAGAAGCAGCGAAAACAGAAGGCTCTTCAGCCCATCACTGAGTCCCTCAGTTGATTTTCCGACTCTAAGGAAGAAGACGGGCTGCCCTGCAATCCCTCTTATCTCTCTGGTCAGAACGGTGTACTCGTGCTCGGATTCTCCATAGTCGATTGCCTTCACTCTCGAGGTGCCCTCTGCAATCGGTATGTCACTGATTATTGCTCCTCCAAGCTGCAGGAGGATTTCGCCAGAGGGAGTTACAAACTCAAGAATTTCGTCTTCTGAGGTGAAGATGTCGAGATTCCCGGGATAGTTTCTGATCATCCGCTCGACTCCTACTGCAGGAGGCCTACCTATTCTAGACTCGATTCTGTCGGCAATTCTGTTCAGTTCGATTATTTCGGCTCTTCCTTCAAGTCTTAGGGCAAGCACAAAGATAAGAAGGCTGAGAACGGAGACGAGAGTAACGACGACCAGCGTGAAGAACAGTGTCCATCTCCTCTTTGCCTTCTTGAAAGAAAGCTCTTCACCTGTCACTGATCTCATATCCCATACCTCTGACTGTCTTTATCAGCTTTTTCTTGTGACCACCGTCAATCTTCTTGCGGAGGTTCTTGATATGGCTTCTTATGACATCTGACCATAGTTCGTCGTCTTCGTTCCAAAGATGCTCTTCCAGCTCGCTTTTCGGGACTACCCTGCCGCTGTTAAGCATGAGGTATTCAAGAATCTGGTACTCCTTCTTTCGGAGCGCTATTCTTTCATTTCCCCTTATCACCGTTTTGAGCGACATATCCAGAGCGAGGTCTCCAACCTTCAGAATACTTGAAGGAGTTCCGACCGGCTGGCTCCTTCTTAGCAACGACTGAATTCTTACAACTAGTTCGCGGATGTCGAAAGGTTTGGATAGGTAGTCGTCGGCTCCCAGATAGAAACCCTTTACTTTGTCCTCTATGCCGTCCAAGGCGGTCAACATGAGCACAGGTATCTTGCTCCCAGAACTCCTGATCCCTTCCAGCACCTGCCATCCGTTCAGTTTTGGAAGCAGAATATCGAGAACAATGACATCAAACGGACCGCTGGTAGCCATGTAAAGTCCTTCTTCACCGTCCGCAGCGGTCTCGACAACAAAACCCTCTCTCTCCAGGAACTCCTTGAGGAGTCTTCCCAGGTCACGCTCGTCTTCTACAATCAGAACCTTCATGTGTTTTCCCCCACGAAGAAATAATAACAGCAATAGTGTGAAATATTCGAGAAAGCGATTACAGTTTTTCGTTCAAATCTCTTGAAGAATAGGCTATAATAAGTTGTGAAAGAAGTCACAAATGGAGGGAATGCGGGTGATTATAAGAGTATGCATGGGAAGCGCCTGTCTTATGAAGGGTTCTCCCGAAGTCTCCAAGAGACTGGTAGAGTTAGTGACCGAACACGGTTTGAGTAGATTCACAACAATCAAGGGTTCTCACTGCATGGGGCCTTGTTCTGATGGAGTAGTTGTCGATATCGATGAGAAGAGGTTCACGAATATATCAGTGCATAATATAGATGATTTCTTCAAGAAGGAGATACTTCAGCGGGAATAGACGTCATTAAGATTTGCAACGGCAAGAAAGGATATGTCTAAATGTCTTTGAGTGCGGGGAATCTTTCCCGCCAGTCTCTTAGAATACTCAGTCTCTCATAGTCCAGTTCCCAAAGAAGCAATCCCTTCTCGGCTTCAAAAGGTACCTCGTTACCGTCTTGATCGAAGAGGACGGAAAAGGCTTCGTCGTATTCGATGCCGTTGCCGTCGACCCCCGTTCTATTTAGCCCCAGAACAAATGACTGATTCTCGATTGCCCTTGCCTTAAGAAGAGCCTGCCAGTGATTTGCCCGTTTTTCCGGCCAGTTGGCAATCACTATCATGACCTCTGCAGGCAAGTTAGCCCTGAAGAGCTCAGGAAAACGAAGGTCATAGCAGATATTCAGAGAGAACTGTATCTCTTTCATCGCGAAAGAGAGATTGGAATCACCGGGGGTGTAAACTGTATTCTCTCCTCCGTATGAAAAAAGCTTTCTCTTTCGATATATCAAAGGTTCCGAGCCCGAAGCGAGAAAAGCGGCGCAATTGTAGAATTTCGATTCTCTTTTGTCTATGAAACCGTAGACAGCCGGAATACCCCAGTAATCTACCTGCTTCTTGAAGAAATCACACGCATCTTTCACATAGGCTCTCTCTGCGTTACGAGTGAACCCGCTCAAGGTAGTTTCAGGAAAGACAATCAGCTCGACCCCGGCCGCCGAGGCCCCTGCGAAAAGTCTTTCGATTATCTTCATGTTGATCTCCGGAGACTCCCAGACGATGTTGAGAGGAACGCCGCCTATTCTCATCTATTCTCCTCCAGTGCAAGATCTATTATCCTCGAAAGGACTCTAGCCGAGACTTCCGCCTCTACTGCAGGTCTGTCTTCTCCCGGACCTATCTGTTCGGGAATGCAAGGTATATGTACAAATCCGGAGGGTATGTTTATGCCTTTCTTCGTCAGAAAATCCATACACCTGTAAAAGAGATAGTTGCAGACAAATGCGCCTGCCGAGAAAGATTTTTCGACGGGAAGGCCCTCAGCCTTCAGCTTCGAGACAATACGGTCGACCGGAAGCTTCGAGAAATATGCGTCGGGAGAATCAGATATAATCTTCTCCCCGATCGCAATAAATCCGTTGTTGTCTGGAGTCGCCGATTCCTTCCAGTTGATCGCAACCTTCTCCGGAGTGATGAGAGATCTCCCGGCCGCCTGGCCGACCATAATCAATGCCTCCGGGACGCCGACCAATAAACGCTGCCTCAGTCGAGAAAAGGCGTCGCCGAAGATCGTTGGAAGGCTCATGAGCTCAATGCCTTCCCTGATTTCCGCTAGAAGCTCCACGACTATCTGCGAAGCGTTCATTTTACTTCCTCCGAAAGGATCGAAGTGGGTCACTAGTATCATCTCTTACACCTCTCATTCAGTATAATTCTAGCATCACATGGAAGTCGAGAAGGAAAAGCCGCCATTCTGGTAGAATGATTCTGAAAGGGGTGATCTAGTTGAAGAAGCTGAAGCTTGAGGATCTTTACAAATACTCCACTGTGGGCGATCTTCACATCTTTCCCGACGGGGAAAACTTTGTCTTTGTAAGAAAGACGATAGACAAGAAGGAGAACCGGTACGAAAGCAACATCTGGTCGGGCAACATGAAAAATGGGAAAATCCGTCAGCTGACCCGGGGCGGGAAGGACGGTTCCCCCGCCGTCAGTCCAGACGGCAAGAGCATTCTCTTTGTCTCGAGAAGAGACAAGGACGCGAAAGGATCCGGGCTTTATCTTCTGCCCCTTGAGGGCGGGGAAAGCAGACTGGTGAAGACTCTCAAAGGAGGATTCTCCTCTGTTTCGTGGATCGATTCGGAGACGATTCTCTTCATAACGAAGCATGCGCCCGGGGAAGATCCCGAGAAGATGGAAGAAGACGATCCGCCAGAGAAGAAGGTTTACGAGATAGACAAAATACCATTTGTCTCTAACGGAGTTGGATTCACGGAGAACAGAGTAGGCCGTCTGTATAAGATGAAACTCGAAAACGGAAAGATGGAACCGGTTGAAGCCATTGGAGGCGATATCGAAAACATTGTTGTATCTCCCGAGAGAAAGAGAGTCGCGGTGATGACGACCGAAGATATGGAGAAGAGGCCGGTATGGAGCAGTCTCTACATCCTCGATTTGCAGAACGGAATGGCGAAGAGAATCGGAGACGACACTCTCTCTTTCTATCACTGCCAGTGGTCAGGCGAACGCGAGCTATTCGCTGTCGCAACCGACTTTGAAAAAGGCTTCCCGACCAATCCCTTCATTGTCCATGTAGATCTGGAATCTCTTACGCTTAATATAGTTGCCAGAGAGTTGGACCTGTACTTTGGCAACAGCCTGAACAGCGATGTGAGGGGTGTGTCGCCGAACACTTCCATGAAGGTTTTGGAAGGCAAGCTGTTTTCACTGGTAACTGCGGGATCGCAAATAAAGCTGATTTCTATGGATAAAGAGGGAAAGGTAGAGGAAATCGCTGTCTCTTTGGGGAGCATTGACTGCTTCGATATCACAGGCGAAGTGCTTCTCCTTTCTGAGATGACGACGATCGAGCCGCTTGAGATCTACTCTTTTGTCAAAGGCAAGAGGAAGAAGCTCACAAACTTCAACTCATGGATGAAAGGTCTTAAGCTGTCGAAACCTGAAAGCTTCGAAGTGGAGGCCTCCGACGGGCAGAAGATCGAAGGCTGGATAATGAAGCCCGTAGACTTCGAGGAAGGCAAGAAGTACCCGGCAGTCGTAGAGATCCACGGAGGTCCTAAGACGGCATACGGCGGCGGATATGTACATGAATTCCAGACTCTAGCCTCTGAAGGGTACGCAGTTATTTACTGCAACCCGAGGGGAAGTGCCGGTTACGGAACCGACTTCGCCGACATAAGGGGTCACTACGGGGAAAGGGATTTCGAAGACATAATGGAGATCGTCGAGTATGTCATAAACGAATATGATTTCGTTGACGAGGATAGGCTTGGAGTCACCGGAGGTTCTTACGGCGGCTTTATGACAAACTGGATTGTAGGACATACGGACGCCTTCAAGGCTGCCGTCTCTCAGAGGTCTATCTCGAGCTGGATTTCCTTCTTCGGCACCACAGATATTGGATACTTCTTTGCAAGCGACCAGACCGGCAGCGATTTCTTCGACAACCTCGAGGGTTATCTCAGACAGTCTCCTCTGATGTCGGCGCCCAACGTCGTCACTCCGATTCTTTTCATTCACTCCCTTGAAGACTACAGATGCTGGGTCCCCGAAGCGATGCAGTTCTTCACGGCGTTAAGGTATCTCGGAAAAGAGGCCAAAATGGTGCTCTTCCCGAAGGAGAACCACGAGCTTTCCAGAGGAGGCCTTCCCGTACACAGGGAAAAGCGTTTGAGGGCAATACTGGAATGGTTCGATTCCCACCTGAAGATATGAGTCGTTGATGGAAAACAAAAAGGCAGGAAACATACATGTAAGGTTCGCCACAATCGATGACAACGAAAGGCTCCTCAAGATAGAGCAAGAATCGGCTCAGGAGGGGAATATCTGGCTCGTCGCTTTCAGAGAAGACTTCTTTGGAAGACTGAAGTACTTTGAAGAGGGCTTTATTATGATTGCCGAAGACGCATACGACATTATCGGATGCATCGGTGTTGGAATCGACAGATTGATAGTCAATGGGGAAATCAAGAAAGCAATATATCTCTTCGGACTGCGCACCAATCCGAAATACAGGCTCAAGGTCGCCCGCTGGCTTAGATCGATCATCCAGGAACTGCAGAATCTCCTTGGCCCCACGGATTTCGATTTCGGATATGCGTCGGTCAAGGCCGACAACGTTGCCTCGAAGAAGATCTTGGAACACATGGGGTTCTCGACTACGGCTACACTGGACTTCTACGCCTGTCCGGTGAGGAAGACCTCCCGGGAGAAGTCGGTTTTTGTGGAAAGGGAGGTAGACCTCGAAACAATATTGGACCTGTACAGACCTCTCGAGAAGGATCGTGACTTCCTCCTTCAGGGTACGAAGGCCTTCGAGTCTATGGTTGCAGAGAGAAGATTGAGGTTGTTCAAGACGGAAGGGGCGTCCGCCCTGGTTCTCGACACGAGCGGCGAGCAGGATTTCGGAATTACGCGACTTTCAAAGGGATTGAGGGCATTCCAGCTTCTGGCCCAGAGAACTCTTTCGCCACTGGTAAGGATTCCGAGGATGAATGAGCGGTTGAGATCCTGGGACGTTCTTCTCTTTGACTGGGGCGATATTCGAAGCGCCAGAAGGACCGTAAGAAAGATTCACAGATGCGCCTGGGAAGAGGGTATAACGCTGATCAACTTTTCGAGGGACAGAAGCCTTGGGAGCATGAAGGATGCGTTGGGTCTACTCAGTTTCAGGATTCCCTTTGAGATAATGATCTATGAGAAGAACGGCATAAACAGAGGAAGCAGACCTATAATCAGAACTCCGACGATATAGCTGTAAAATCCTGTTTCGTGATGAACTGAAGGCTTCACAAATTAAATGCCGGGTCGAAAAAGTCAGACCCGGTATTAATGTCTATGGATGCGGCGCCTTCACTACCAGAACGCGCATCGGCTCCTCTCCGGTATTGATTATTCCGTGCGGGATCATTTTCGGACTGTCTATGATGTCGTCTTTCACAACTTCATGGCTTTCTCCACCGATAGTGATTATTCCCTTTCCGGCTAGAACTAGAATGAATACATCTACCGGAGTCTTGTGCTCGGCTAACTCTTTTCCCCTTTCAATATCTATAATGACTGCCTGTGCAGTCTCTTTGTCGTAGATAATCCGACCCTTGAGACCTGACTTGTCAAGCACGACTTTCCCTTTTTCTATTGAACTTTTCAACATCTCCATCACCTCGCTTTTGATCTAGTATTATCTTAGCCGAAATTTGGCTTCTGAGCGGTAACATATGTTACCCTCTTACAGTGCCTTGCTCAGGAATAAGGACAGCGCAAGTAATCCAAGAACGACCAGCCAGCCAATTATCGTCACCTTGACGGCTTTACCTGCCTTGTTCGCCTCCCACCATGAGCGCGGTCCTATCCCTTGAAGCCTAAACGTGATTATCGAGGCGAGGTTTATGCAGACTATGTTTACAAAGAAAAGGAGTATCGCCCCGGAAAAGCCGGCCACATTGCCGCTGCCCAGCAGCATTCCTGCAGTAGCCAACGGTGGCATCAGGGAAACGGCCACCATAACTCCGATAAGAGATGTCGAGACGCCGGAGGTAATTGAGAGAGCTGCGGCCGTCCCGGATGAAAAGGCGAGCACAATGTCACCCAGGTTGGCCACCGTGCGGCTGGTTATCTCGTGAGTAGTGTAATCTGGCCTGAACAGGAGCCCAAAGACAAGAGCGAAGGCAAAGCCCAGTCCGATGCGGATCAGATTCGTTCTCACGGATTTTGCAAGAAGTCCGAAATCTCCGAGCGTCGTTGCGAAAGACTGTGCGACATTTGGCCCGAGCATTGGAGCGATGACCATCGCCCCGATTATTATTGCCGGGCTGTTCCTAAGAAGCCCTATCGTTGCGACGATGGTCGAAAGAATAATCATTGTTATGTCAACTGCGTCGTTAGATATCATTTCAGAGATGTCGTGATACAGCTCTTCTCTGCTTATTCGCTTGAAGATTCCCTTCTCGGGCTTCTTCTCTTCTTCCTCGGCCTGTTCCTCTTCTTTCTCCTCTTCTTGAGTTCTTGGAAGCGAGGCTTCCACCTGAAAGAGTATCGCCCTGAAGGACTCATCCTGGGTGAAGCGCTGCTCGAGAGAGTCCAGGACCTTCTCGCTGTTTTCGGCAAGCGCCAGTATCTTCGTCTGCCAGAGCTTTTCCGATGTCTTAACCGTCCAGTGAGCGATTATCGATTTTTCTTCCAGCATTTCCTCAAGATCTTTTTCAGGGTCGGAGCCTGAAAATACTTCTATCAGTCTTTCGGCCATCTAATCACCATCCCGTTGAGAGACTGTGGCATAATTGTTGTGCTTGCTAAGAATATACTACACCTGCGACTAAGAAGAGAAGGCGTGGAATCAGGGAGGTCGGAGTGGTCTATCTTTTGCTGGCGATACTTTCCAGTTCCTCTATAGCAATGATTTTCAAGGTGACCGAGGGGAGATGTTACAACAGGCTTGCGGTTACGACGTTTAATTACCTGAGCGCGTTCTTCATAGCGCTGGTTATGGTAGCGGTTGAAAGACCGGCCGTAGGTCCCGGCGGAGGATCTCCTTCAGAAGTGATCGCGAAGGGAGAACGTCTTTTCAGTCTCACCAGTAGCGTAGTCTGGGGCCTGTCTTTGGGACTCGTTTCCGGCCTCTTCTTCTTTCTCTCCTTCATCTTCTATCAGAAGAGCGTCAGGGAAAGCGGGGCAAGCCTTTCCGGTGCTTTCGGAAAGCTGGGGATTCTAATCCCAATGCTTTTGTCGCTTCTGGTGTGGAAGGAATACCCTGAAGCTATCCAGTGGGTCGGGATATCTCTCGCGATATTCTCAATAATTCTTGTAAACAACCCATTCGGATCAACCAGAAGAAACTTCAAACCCGCTCTAATTATGTTGTTTATTACTGGAGGACTTGCCGAATTCATGAACAAGCTCTTCCAGAACTACACCGTGGGCGGTTACAAAAGCATCTTTCTCTTCAGCGTCTTTGCCAGCGCCTTCATAATAAGCGCGATCTTTCTCAAGAAGTCTGGAAAACCGGCAATGAAAAGAGAAGCTTTTGTAGGGCTGATTGTGGGACTACCTAATCTCTTCTCTTCCTTCTTTCTCATAATGGCTCTTGAAGAAATGAAGGGTTCGGTGGTTTTCCCCATATACAGTGCCGGAAGCGTTGTGATGATCAGTCTTGGAAGCCTGTTGCTATTCGGTGAAAAGCTCAAGAAGCTCGAGATGATTTCCCTGGGAATGGTGCTGGTCTCCCTGATTGTAATAAACATATGATGTCTCTTTGGATTAATACAACCACGAGGTAGTATTGAGACAATATCAGTCAATGGAGGTGCGTCCCATGTTACACAGAATTGGAAGAGACAAAGTAGTGTACGATATGTCGCCTGAACACAAGCCCGTTCTGGAGGTGAGCCCGGGTGATACGGTGATTGTGGAGACGGAGGATTGCTTCTGCCATAAGATCGTTTCAGAGTCTCAGACCGTTGGGGGAGACTTCGACTTTACTCATGTGAATCCTGCCACCGGGCCCATCGCAGTAAAGGGAGCGACGCCGGGTGACACGATAGTAGTCAGTATAGAGAACATAGAGCTGGACGATCAGGGAGTCGTCGAGACCTGCCCTGCCTGGGGACCGGTCAAAAATGTTTCAAAGAGCTGTGTTACCGAGATAGTGAAGATTCAGGGCAATTACGCGTCGTTTATGGGAGAGCGAATTGAGATAAAGCCGATGATAGGCGTTATCGGCAATTCACCTGCAGATAAGTCGATTCCCTGTACAACTCCGGGAAGGCACGGAGGAAATCTCGATACCCGGGATATAGTATCAGGGTCGAGAGTATATCTGCCGGTGTTCGTTAAGGGAGGGAATCTCTCGCTCGGAGACGTCCACGCAAGGATGGGAGACGGAGAAGTCGGAGGAAGCGGAATTGAGATAAGGGCTCTTGTAAGGCTTACCGTGGATATGGACAAAATGCCCGTAGAAAGCCCCACTGTTGAGAACGACGAAGCCTTTTATCTTCTGTTCAGCGCAAAGTCGCTGGAAGAAGCGAGCCACGGAGCGGTTAAGAGAGCAGTTGAGTTCATAGCCGACTGGAAGTCGATTCCCGAAGAGAAGGCCTACATGCTTGCGAGTATCGCCTGCGATCTGATGATTAGCCAGGTGGTGAATCCTCTGGTAACCGTAAGGGTGAGAGTCCCAAAAGTGATTCTCTAGTGATTACTCTGAACAGATTTGTGCTCTCTTTCAGAAAGCTTTTACCCTTTCTGGGAATCGCATTATTCAGTGTTTCGGTATTCGTTCTTGTCAGCGAGTTGAGACGATACACACTAAGCGACATCTTCGCAAAGGTCGGGGAAATTCCCGCTTCAAGGTTCGTTTTGGCGATCTTCCTGACCTTTCTTACTTATCTCAACCTCACCTTTTACGACCTGATCGCCTCCAGAAGAGCAGGCGCAAAATTGAAGCTCAGCTCGACGGCTCTTGCCTCGTTCGTTGGATACACTTTCAGCAAGAATATCGGTTTCACGTTTCTTTCGGGCACAAGCGTCCGCTTCAGGTTATATGGGAAGTGGGGCGTCTCAGGAGGGAAGATTCTCGCAATAATAATCCTCAACTATCTAACTTTTTGGCTTGGCTTCTTCGCTCTTTCAGGGATACTATTCATAGTATGGCCCCCGGTTCTTCAGAAGGCCGTAACGGTGCCCTTCGGATCGCTCAAGGTCATCGGAGTAGTCTGTGTCGGTTTGTATGTGCTTTACTTTCTTCTTGTGAGTCTCAGGCAGCGTCCGTTCAGAATCAAGGGTAGGAGCTTCACTCTTCCAGGAAGGTCTTTCACTCTAGTTCAGACCGGAATATCGGTTCTTGACTGGCTGCTATCTGCCGGCGTGCTCTTCATGCTTCTACCCGCTGGAACCGGTTATTTCGAGGTGCTTGGCGTCTTCCTCCTTTCACAGTTCGCCGGCCTTTCGAGTCAGGTACCGGGTGGCTTGGGAGTCTTCGAAGCACTCACGATTGTCATTCTCTCCCCCGCCTATCAGGCAGATGCTCTGATGGCCACGCTCATTCTCTACAGGATAGTTTTTTACATCGCTCCTTTCTTGATAGCCTTGGTTGTCTTCGGAGTGAATGAGTTTCTCTTTACAGGTTTTAAAAAAACGGAGTGAGTCAGTTGCCTGCTGCTCATTTCTCTCATAGCATTTCCAAAAGCTTCTCGACGAGCTTCTCGATGGTAGAGTTCTTCTCCAGAAGACTCTCTCCTTGTTCTATAAGCGGGGCCGTAACGACTCTGTTAGATCTGTCGATACAGACTTCTCCTTTTTCACAGGGGACGTGATTGATCGCAAGTCTTTCAACTACATTCACTCTCTCACTTGGATTTCCGGAAGCCGTGATTACTAGATTTTCGGCAATACCCTCCAGAGATCTTGCGATCAGAAAGACCCCTTCTCCGATCGCGCCCAGAGGCTTCTTCTTGATGAAACAGCCGGCAAGGAGTTTTTGTAGCCCGTTGTTCACTCTGAACTGATCTTCTTCGTCCACGAAGGTTGATAGATTCTTGAGTACACCATTTCCACCAGGAATGACAAGCAGGTCGAACTCATCTTCACTGATTGTTTCTATACTTTTCGCCGGGCGGTTCAGAATTCTGGCCGATTCTATGAGCTGATTCCTCTTCTGATCAAGTTCTGCCGACTTCCTCGTGTGATGATTGAATACCTCGTATTGATCCTTGTCAAGGGAAACACAGATGATCTCTGCTCCCGCTCTTTCCAGAGCAAGAAAGGTCAGTATCGCTTCACCGATTGCCGTTCCGTCTTCAGCTCCGCATCCGGATAGCACCACACCACTCTTCAAAACATCACCTCTCTTCCTATGCCTGCAAGAAACTTTGACCAGTTTCAGCTGGAAAAACTCAATGGATTCTAGCATCTTTGTCACCGGTTACAAAACGATACGTGCTTGCTACCATTCTATTGACATTGGAGTGGGAATGTAGGATATTGGTATCGAAATATGCTTTCAGAAATGGGGTGTTTCTATCAGAATAGGATTGATTCATTATAGGGCCGGTTTGATGGACGGCGTCTCTCTGGAAATGGAGAAGTGGAAGAAAGTACTGACCGGAATGGGACATGAGGTGGATATTGTCGCCGGGAATGCTGCCCCGGGAGTAGATGTAATTATTCCCGAGATCGAGTACAACGACGAGGCAAATGAGAAGCTGAATTTGAAGCTCTACGGCCATGAACCGGCTACCGAAAGGGAGATTCATGAGGAGCTTTCAATACGGACCTCCCAGATTCTCGGCAGTTTCAGATACGCTCTTTCTGGATACGATCTTGTGATTCCAAACAATATCTGGTCTCTCGGGTGGTCAATACCTTCGGGGTTGGCTTTGCACGACTTTGCTGAGGAGAGCGGAAAGTCCTTCATCTCCCACAATCACGATTTCTGGTGGGACCGCCCATACTACAGAAGCCCATACGGAAGTGTCATGGAATTACTGAATAACAACTTCCCGCCGGATCTTGAGAACGTGAGGAACTTGGCAATAAACTCGATCTCCGCTTCAGACCTATTGGCAAGGAGAGGCATTCGGGCCACGGTCGTGCCGAATGTTATGGACTTTCGCTGTATGAGCTGGGTGTCGGAAGAGAACAATCGGAAATTTAGAAGCGCAGCCGGGATAGACGATGGAGACATCGTATTTCTGCAGGCGACAAGGATAACAGAGAGGAAGGCGGTTGAGACAGCAATAAGGCTCACGGCCGAGTTTAGAAAGATTGCAAAGGGTTTTGCCGGAAAGAAGTTGTACAGCAATAAGGTTTTCACAGGGAGGACGGTTCTTGTCTTGACCGGGTTGACGGAGAAACAGTCTTTGAATTACAGAAATAAGCTGGATAGTCTCGCTTCAAGGTTGGGTGTTGAAGTAATCGATATCTCTTCTCTGACATCATCGATTCAGCAGTCATTCTTCGAATCGTATAGTATCGCAGATATCGTGGTATATCCAACCGTTTATGAAGGCTGGGGTAATCAGCTTTTAGAAGCCCTTTTCGCCAGAAAACCGATTGCCCTCTTTAGATACAGTGTCTTCAAGAGCGATATTCAGGACAGTGGAATCTCCTTTGTGGATCTAGGCGATCAGTACAGCTATGTAGAAGGACTGGTTGAAGTTCCAGAACTCAATCTAAAGAGAGCGAGCGAGGATACGCTCGGACTTCTCTTCGATCCGGTGAGATACAGGGAAGTAACAGAAAGCAATTTCGAGCTAGGAAGCCGGAAATTCAGCTTTGAAACACTGAGCGCGATTATTCGAGAACTTGTAGAGGAGCCACTCTGATCCAAGAGCCGGGTCTCTGATCAAACACGGAACTATTACTCACCGAAACAGGCGACTTTCTCGAGTTTGTATTCTGTCTTGCCAAGGCCGATCTTCTCGGCGTGTTCAAGTTGATAACGCCATGTGATACCGGGATGGGCCCTTTCGAAAGGATCGTATCCCAGCCTTGCTACTACAAGATCTATGCATGCCTTGTCCAGTGCAACGGGATCTCTACTGGCGACTATTCCAATATCATCAACCACCGGGGGCCTGTTTATGTGCCAGCAATCGCAATCGGGTGATACATTGTTGATGAAGGAGATGTAAAGGGCCTTCTTACCCTTCGTAGCGGCGAGAGCGTATTCGGCGATCTTCTTGCTCAGCGATTCGGGGGTTCCTCCAGGTCCAGCCGTCATCGCACCGTAGTTGCACATAGCGATGCATTGACCGCAGCCAATGCAGAGCTCATAGTCTATTCTTGCGACTCTCTCAACGGTTATTGCTCCTGTTGGGCAGTTCCTTTCGCACATTCTGCAGGCCACACATCTTGACTCTCTAACAACGGGCTTAGATTCGGAGTGCTGTTCCATCTTTCCCGCTCTTGAGGCTGCTCCCATTCCGATATTCTTAAGAGCTCCCCCAAATCCCGTCTGTTCATGTCCTTTGAAATGACTTGCGACTACCAGGGAGTCAGCCAGAGCGATTGCCGATGCTATTTTCGCCTTCTTTATGTACTCGCCGTCAATCTCCACTTCAATCTCGTCTGAACCTCTCAAGCCATCTGCAATTACAACTGGAGCACCCACAGATTCCATCGTGAAGCCGTTCAGTGAAGCGGTTTTCATATGGTCTACAGCATTGGATCTGCTGCCCTTATAAAGAGTGTTGGCATCTGTCAAGAAAGGCACGGCTCCCAGTTCCTTGATCCGATCCGTTATAACCTTCAGAAAGTTTGGACGGATGTATGCGAGATTTCCGTACTCTCCAAAGTGGAGCTTAACGGCAACCAGCCTGTTCTTTTCCACCACTTCTTCAAGTTTCGCTCTCTTTAGAAGAGCCTCAACCTTTTTCAGGAGCCCCATCTGCGGAGTAGTATCGATATCCGTGAAATAGACTGTGCTCATATATCTCTCCTCCCTTATAGGAAAAACCTCTGTGGAAGCCCAAAACTTCGGGTCGGGTCCATGATCCCCTTCACTTTCCCCTATCCCGGGCTAACTATCCGACTAATCAATATAACATGACTGAAGCTACTCAAAGCAAAAACGATGCATCAAAAGAGGAGTTTGCAACTGAACTCAGGGAGGTGAAGAAGACCACCTCTGATTCTTCCGGAAATATCCAACCTGCATCTCCCTCCATATTAACTCTCTAGAATAAACGTTGATCCAAAGCTCCGCGAACCCTGGAAGGCTCGCTCTTATTTCCAACACGTTGAAAGCCGATCGCTATCAAGGACGAAATGTTTCAACCTACATTCTCAATGGTATCATATCAATAATCGACCGCCTCTTTGGGGGGCTGGAGAAGCTGAAAAGACTACAGGCCGGGAAGCAGCCATTCATAACCCGAATCTTTTTGAAAGCATCGGAAAGACTGATGCCTTACAGCATAATCTTTCCATAGTTGGCAATTCTTGCGTTTCTTGCTATCACAGTTCTTTTCGGATTGACGGTTACTTCATTGAGATTTGAAACAAATATCGACAATCTTGCCTCGGACTCCGAGGGAGTCATAAGAAAGAATGAACTGGCCGCCAGAGAGTTCTCTGTCTGGGAGCCGCTGTACCTTGCGCTTCTAAGAAACATGGATGATCCCGCCTCATGGCAGAAACTCTCCGAGACAATCTCGACCATAAGACAAATTCCAAATGTTTCGAGGGCTCTGAGCCCTCTTGATACTACCTATATCACTCTTCAGGGTCTGGTCATAAGACAGTTCCGGTTACGACCAGGTTCCACTTACGGTTGAGGAAGTCAAGGCTTTCAGGAAGTTGCTCGAAAAGAGTTTTGATAGCTACTTCGCGGCAAGCTCAAAAGGCGACGCGGCCCTCGTGAAACTGTATGTACGAGGCGGACTGGGCAGCAGGGGAAAAACGGCTATTCAGGGAATTCAGAATACACTCGATTCACAGTGGGGCGCGGACAGATATAGATTGACCGGCGAACTATTTCTGGGTTATTCAGTTGACAACACTGTCACTGCAGATGTTCTCCTGCTGTTTCCGATAGCCATAGTCATTGCCTTTCTCGTGACTTTTCTCACTTTCAGGAGTGTTGCGGGTGTTCTAACACCGTCAATCAGAGCGCTCTCAAGTGTGGCGGTGACTCTCGGACCAATGGCAGTGGCGGATACTCCACTCACTATTATGAGTGCAGTTCTTCCAATTCTTTTGATAGCCATGGGCCGCCCCGACAGTATTCACATATTCAGCAGGTACAGAGTGGAGATCTTGAAGGGCTCGGTAAAGAGGGAGGCGATAATGCAGATGATGAAATCGATGATTCAGCCGGTTATGATGACCTCGCTAACCACAGCGGGGGGGTTGGTTCTCTCGCCTTCTCAAGCGTGATTCCAATGCATGAATTAGGTTATTTCAGCGTATTCGGGATTCTCTACGCTATGATATTCTCACTCTTAGCCGTCCTTGCGCTTATTAAAGTCTTGCCAACTACTAGGTTTGTGATCGCCACCTAAAGAGGACTCAAGGAGCCGCTCATAGAAAGGTTGCTCCACAGACTCTCTCTTTCAGTATCCAGACACAGAAAACCGGTGACATATCTGTCAATTCTGGCGGTAGTTGTGCGCGTTTGGAATTGCTAACTTGCAGTTCGAGTCGAATCTTTCGGAATATTTCAGGAAGGAGAGCGAAGTCTCAAAGGAAGTAGAGGCCTTTGAAAAAAAGGGTTGGTGGATCCTCCTTCCTCCTGAAAGTCGTTGATTCAAACCAGTCGGGCGGTGTACTGACACCGGCCTTCATAGATACTCTGAATGATCTGGAAAGTTTCCTGGAAGGCTTTAATATTCTCTCGAAGACCTCAACTTTTGCAAATCTGATTGAGAGCGTCTATTCTGGCCTGCCGACTCAAGTGCAGCTGAACCTTCTTAGAGGTACGACTGCGGGGACCGTTATTCAGGGCTCCGTTAATCAAGACTCGTCAAGAGCAGCAATTCACACCTACATAAGAAATACCAACGCAAGAGACATCTCCCGAACTCTTGTCCGCGTTGAGAATGGCCTTAAGGAGATACTTCCAGCGGAATTCAGCGTCACCCTTAAGGGCACACCCCCGTATTATTCAGCTTCACATGGAGAGTTTCTCCAGAAGCCAGGCGATCAGTCTCGCATTCTCGGTTCTGGTCGTATGGTCGCTTGTATCGCTAATGTTTTCTTCTCTCCTGGTGGGATCGGTGGCCATGCTACCCTTTTCTTTGCCGTTACGTTCAGTGTGGGGACCATGGGTATTCTAGGGGTCTCGCTTGATGCGGCAACTGTTCTCGTGGCTAGCATTTCAGTGGGAGTCTGAATAGATTATGCGATCCACTTCATCGAAAGAGTAAGACCAGAGCTCAAGATGGGGCTGTGTCTTCAGGAGCTTTCTAGCAAAGCTTCAAGAACCGCGGGCCATGCGTTGCTGGTGAATGCGGCGACTCTGATTTCGGGATTTGCAGTTCTCGCTTTTTCGAGATTTCTAACCGTTTCGGTATTTGGTTTGCTAGCGATTTTTACTATGGCGATCAGTTCTATGTCCACACTTGTAATAATACCGGCGATTCTTAGCTCTAGCTGACTTGAATCAAAGTTGACAGAGAAGCTCTCGAGAAAAGCAAAGTGATACGTCCTCAGGTTACTTCGGCCAGCACTACGCCCAGAGTTTTCTATAGAGTTTCTTAAGCTCCAATATACAGTCTGCAATCGTCTTGTCGTCTCCGCTCTTTCCTGCTGTTTCAAGCTTGAATCCAACTTCAGACAGCTCTTCAACGCCGTACATTCTTCCGGAGCCCTTGAGGCTGTGTCCGTCTCTGGAGATGGAGTCGAAGTTTCTTCTTTCCAAAGCGTTCTGAATATCGTCAATGGTTTTGTGGATGTGTTCCCCATATTCTTCGAACATCGCCGAGGCCTCTTCGAACGACAAGCCCATATCCTTAGCGAAGAGAGAGATGCTGTCTTGCGTATGCTTAGCCTTGTAAGATCTTGCCTGTTCTCCATCTCTCTTTTTGCCGGTCTTGTCATAGATGCCAAGATGATAGCGAACTACCTCGAGAAGATCAGACTGACTCACAGGCTTACCCAGAAAGCCGTCACAACCGGCTTCTATGGTTTTCTCCTCATCTCCCTGCATGGTATGGGCAGTCAGAGCTACTATAGGAATCTTGTAGCCCTCTTCTCTCAATACCTTTGTGGCTTCGTATCCATCCATGATCGGCATCTGCATATCCATCAGAACGAGATTGTACTTGTTGTTCCGTATCATCTCAACAGCATTTTTGCCATTGCTCGCCAGATCGACCGAATATCCTGCTTTCTCCAGCACTTCCTTTATCAACAGCTGGTTGGCCTCGTTGTCTTCGGCCAGCAGAATCCTGTACTTCTTACCGCCTGCTTTCGGAGCGAGTTCGAAGTAGTTGCCTATACTTTTCATCAGCTCCTCTTCTCTTACCGGCTTCTGGATAACTTCATCTACTCTGTCGCCGAACTGGACTTCGTCTTTGGCAGCATCCGTGATTGCGATAATTGAAGCGTCGTAGATACCATCAAGGGCAGTAAGGGCCTCGCTAGCTTTTTTTGGAGTGTCTACGATCGCAAGTGATGCTCCGAGATCCTTAACCGCTCTGGAGAGATTTGTAAGGTTCTTGACGGGTTGATAATGAATGCCGTTTCTCGTTAGCATGGAGCCGACGATAATCAAGAAATCGTCATCGTCAGATGCGAGAATGACCTTTCCGGCCACAGAGATTTCGGCTCTCTCCTTTTGTTTTGGAGCTTCTTTAGAAACCTGCGAAGGTATTCTGACGGTCACTTTAGATCCTTCCCCAACCTTACTCTCGAATCTGATCCTTCCCCCCATGAGCTCAACTATCTTCTTGGTTATTGCAAGACCTAAACCCGTCCCACCAAACTTTCTGGACATGGTTCCGTCTGCCTGAATGAATGGCTCAAATATCTCTTCCA
The DNA here is from genome assembly GCF_002896535.1 of Mesotoga sp. B105.6.4. Classification (NCBI taxonomy): domain Bacteria; kingdom Thermotogati; phylum Thermotogota; class Thermotogae; order Kosmotogales; family Kosmotogaceae; genus Mesotoga; species Mesotoga sp. B105.6.4. The sequence continues at coordinate 85,044 of NZ_JWIM01000001.1, forward strand.
GCTCGTCCCTGGAGACCCCGAAGCCTGTATCCTGAACGGTATATATGAGATACTTTCCATCATAATCAAGCAGTATCGAGACGTATCCCTTCTCGGTAAACTTCAGTCCGTTGGAAATCAGATTGGTCAGGATTTGCCTCATCCTGAACTCGTCACCATCCACATACTCCGGGACTCTTTCCGTTACGCTGTTTGCAAAATGCAGACCCTTAGAATAGGCCATCGGCAGGTAAGTTTCAGTAAGCTCATTGACAAGTTTCGATGGGCTGTAAGGGGAGATCATGAGGTCGAAACGGGCCGCTTCAATTTTGGAGAGATCAAGCACATCGTTGATAAGGCTTAGAAGGTGTTCACCGCTTCTATAGATAGTCTTAAGGTATTTCATCTTTTCGAGGTTCGTCTCGTCGTTCATAAGAAGCTCGGCGAACCCAAGGATAGCGTTCATTGGAGTCCGCATCTCGTGTGACATGTTCGCCAAAAACTCCGATTTCATCTTACTTGCCTGCTGGGCCTCTTTAGATACTTTTCTCAGGAGCTCGTTGGAATTCTTCAATCTGTCCAGTGTCCTCTCTATGAAGACCATGGTGTTGTTGAGTTCAGAGGCTATCTCGCCAAGCTCGTCATTCGAATTGATTTTGACTCTGGAAAACGACCCCTTCTTTATCGACTCAAATCCCTTCAGCAATTCCGAGAGGGCTTTGGATATATGAGCGTTTAGCGAGAATGAAAGTACGAAGGAAAAACCGAAGACACCCAGGACAACGATGCTGATAATTGGAAGCAGTCTGTTTCTTAGCTTGACGAGGAGGCCCTGTGATTGCAGCACATAGATATCTGCGCCCCCAATTGAGACCTTGTCCACAATGAACAGAGAACCAGACGAGAAGAAAGAGAAAGCCGGTCTGGGTTCGCTGACAGTGAAAGGTGTCTCTTCCGACCACTTCTCCTCATCCAGAACAGTCCTCACATATAATCCTGAGTCCGAGAACTCTCTCGGAATAACAAAGTAATCGCCGATTAGCAGGAAGGCAATCCCATCCTGTCCGATAAACGACGAAAGACTCTCGATATCGTTGTTGTCGAAGATAATCCCTGCGAGGTACGGAACTTCATTGCTAACTATTGTAGAGAAGTACACGAGCTGCCTTTCAAGCATCTTAAATCCGTTTCCCGACCTTTCGATCTCATCAATCTCTTCGTCGGAAAGAGCCGACCTGTTAAGAATAATCTCTCTCTCATCACCGAGTTGAACGAGAATGTCATACCCACTTTCAAGGACCTGCTCGAGAGCGTAACGATCGACAAAGAGTTTCAGATCTCTGCGCAGATCTATGAACCACTGAAAGACAGACTGTTTCTTTTCGGTTAGGTAGCTCTTGTACTCATCGGTTGCTGTTTGGATGAAAGTGATCGCCAGCAACGTTACAAGCAAAGTTAGCACCGCAAGAACGAAGAGCAGGAACTGTAGTGAGATCTTTCTGCTAAGCTTTCTCATTTACTTTCTCCGCTCTATTCTCTGAATGCGATCGTCTAACTACATCATTAGTCAACGTTGAACTCCCATTTGAAGGTTGCTCTACTTCCGTTCAGAACAACCGAATAGTAAACTGACGTATCGAGATAACTCGAAAGAGCAACTACTAGTCTATTTGAATCTATCAGAATAAATGGATCATACCTTGTAGTTTGAACAAGGAACCCTTCCCCAATTACATAAAGATCTGCCCAAACCCCATCCACAGCTTCGCCACGTTTGCATTTCCCTGCCACAGTAACATTTAGAAAGGATACTTCCGAAGAGTTCTCCGGCAGCTCAAAAAACAAGAGCCCTACTAGATCATCGATCGGAATGCCCAGTTCCGAGACGGCTTCATAGGGAATTGCAGTAACGGTTGCGGAGCTGCCGCCTTCCATCTCAAAGCCCTTAGAATCCGCACTATGGCAGCTGTCCTTGAGGCTCTCAATCGTTTCGATATTCACAGCAAGACCAACCGCTACAAGAGCAATGAACAGAACCAAGAGAAGTCTCAAAACCTCACCTACCCTATCTGGCAAAGGAAGAACTGCCTTGGTGCCATTATAGTACGTGAAGGCTGGATATCGAAAAAACAGAAGCTCTCAAACCTGAGCATCGAAGTTGAGACCCGATTTGCTTTTCGGAATATTGCAGTTTCTTATTGCTAAAGCGCAAGGCTATTCTTTGGGGCCAATCAATGAATTGAGAAATCCAACAAGCTCTTCGATTCCCACTCCGCTTGCTTCCCTCTCAATAATCTCGGTGGGAGTAAGCGATAGCCCATAGTATTCCCTGTTTGTTTCGGTGTCCTGGCGTACAATCGAACCGCCCAGTGATACACCGGCGAAGATGCCGTTACTGACTGAATAAGAGTAAATGGCAGCTTCTAGTTTGTAATCAGTATCTGCAGAGAGGGTCTTGCCCGTGGGTCCGGCTGAAATTGAGGCGCTTCCGCCAAGGGTAACGTTATTGCTTAGAAAACCTTCAATGCCCTTCTCGTTCATAATGACAAGCACCAGACCGCTCTTTTGAACGCCGGCCTGAAATCCGTAGCTTATACCGTACAGCTTGAGAAACAACGGTCCATACCAGCGGCCATCTTCTCCTCTCTTGAGCAGAAAACCCTCTCCGAACTGCCCGCCGAATCCAAGCGCGGCTTTCACCATCTCAGGGTAAATCACTATTCCGCTAGACTTACTCATCAACTCAGCAAAAGATCCACTGTCTTCCGTTTCCGAAAGCTCTTGAAGAATACTTAGGGCATTTTGAATCCTTTCTTTGGGCAAGCTTGCTCCGAATGCCATTAAAGAAGCCATAAGAATCACCACCACGAAAAGCCTTTTCAGGTCAATCCCCTCCCGAAGTATCGAGTCTACTTCACTCTAAGAAAAACCTCCTGCCTTTCCTGACCGAAGGTTACGCTAGACAATCTAAACTCTCCTTTTGAGGATATTCTTGGAACATCGGCGTTGTTGACAACAACGTTCTGATACTGGAAGTACGGCAAGTCCTGAACTATTGGGAAGAAACTTCCCTTCGAGTCGGTCACGCCATATAGAAATCGCAAGGCATCGAGTACCTCTGATTTGATCACTGCAACCGTAACGTAGCCTCCCTTAACTTCACTTTGAGGGAAGTCCTTTGAGAAGATCTCTCTCCCTTCCCCGTCGTAAACGGCAATAGTAAGCTGAGGCTTTCCTGAAACGTCTAGCTTGACCTTTCTGAAATCGATCTCACTCTCCTCAATTCCCGAAAGAGCAAGAATCTCTTCCCGAGAAAGCGATATTTGCTCTTCGGGCTGGACTGTCTTCTCTCCGCAAGAGGATACAAGAAGCATCGTCAGTGAAGTTAAGATTAGAAAGGTGACAATAAGGCTTTTGCGTATATTTTTCTTCATACTACCTCCCTCATCTTATCAGAACAGTCGGTGATCAAAAAGTCGCAGACTTCCCTGACCTTGAGGAGCAAATTCTGATCGTTCAGCGTCCAGAGTGAAATTTTGGTTCCGCCTTCACGCACCTTCCGCAACATAGAGAGGCCCTTTTCCAATCCCAAATATTCGAAGAGATCTTTATTGAGATTTACTGAGTAGGGCTTGTACTTCTTTATGACGCCCGCCAGATACTCTTCGCCGCCGACTTGGCGGATCTCTTTATCTATTATAGGTGCAATCATTGGATTGCCGAAGAACTCCTCGGTGAATGCAAGCAAACAATCATGATGAAAAGAGGAGAACATTGTTCTCTCAACCGCATCAAACCTCTTGATAATCTTTATTACTTGAGGGACGGCTTCAACGGCCTTGATTTCGACATCAATAAATGTCTCTTCGGGGAGCTCTTTGTAAACCGTTTCGAGAGTAGTTAGAGAATCAAATCCAATCAGGTCCATCTTGTCCAGTTCGTCGAGTGTCGTTTCAGATAGCTTGACATCCAATCCCAGAGTTCTCTTGAGATCGGGATCGTGATTCAAGATCACTGCGCCGTCCTTCGTAAGCCTTACGTCGAGCTCAATGCCATGTGCGCCAAAGGACAGACCCTCCTCAAAAGACTTCAGCGTATTCTCGTATCTGCCCTTCCCCATACCCCTATGAGCTAAAACCAACATCAGAATCGCCTCCAAAAACGGCATATAGCGTTGCTGAATTCATTCTACTTTGTTAGCCCAACTCAGTCAAGGCATTCGAGAAGGCAAGAACACGCCAGTTTGCTGACGCAGGTGAAGACCCACGTAAGCTTTGAAAAGACGTCCTTAGAAAGATCAGTTGCAAGTTGTCAGTTCCAAGTTGCAGGCATAAGAGCCGCTGTGCGCTTAAAAGCGGTGAACCCGCTGGTCGCTGATGAAAAACAACGTTGTCCGTCAACGGTCCGCCGTCCTCGAGATGGAGCAGTTGCAAGTTGTCAGTTTCAAGTTGCAAGACTTAGAAGCCTACGTCAGCAGACTGACTTCCCTCTCTCTCTTCTCTCGTGAGCGTAGCGAACCTCTCTATGCTCTCTTTCTCGATTGTTTTTGTTTTGCCCGTGAAGCGGAACTGGCCACCGAAGGTGACTGGCCCCTGAAGATCCGCTATACGCTGAAAGATCAGTTGCAAGTTGTCAGTTCCAAGTTGCAAAACTTAGAATAAGCCTACTCAGCAGACTGACTTCCCTCTCTCTCTTCTCTCGTGAGCGTAGCGAACCTCTCTATGCTCTCTTTCTCGATTGTTTTTGTTTTGCCCGCGAAGCGGAATTGGCCACCAAAGGTGACTGGCCCCTGAAGATCCGCTGTGCGCTGAAAGATCAGTTGTAAGTTGTGAGTTCTAAGTTATAAGCCAGGGGTTGAACGAAAACATCGCATTTCGTCATTCCGACAAAGCTACTGGTCGGAATCCTGATGCTCTTGCTTCATTGCCCTAACCAAAAACGAAGAACAGATACTCGCACTCTAGGTCATCCTGACAAGCTCTTGGTAAGGATCTCCGTGAATAATAGTACAGAATCCAAGAATCGGTTAATCCCCACTTTTGCCATTGAAGATGAAGAAAGAGATCCCGTGCACATGCATCACGGGATGACCCTGAATAGTAGTCCAAAAAAAGAGCCCCCAAACAGGAGCCCCAAACAAGAGCATTTTAGGGCAGGCTTACGGGTTATGAAGTAAGGAGTTTGTACGAGTGACATGGAGTGATAGCCTTCTCTAGCATCGCGTCATTCTGAGGTGATCCTGCTCAGAATCTCGCTCTTCACGTGATTGAGCGAACTCTCGATAATGCTCTTTCTCGCTTGATGTTATCCAAGGACTGGTCCATGATCCGGGACGTGCAACGAAGGACGGTTCTTAAGAGGTGCTGAAACAAGTTCAGCATGACGCATTGTTAGATTCTCTGAACGATCGCGATCTTCCTACATCTATTCTCAAACCTCTGACCCCGGCCTTTGCTCACAACTCGCAACTTGCAACTTGGAACTGATATTTTGCTTTTTCCAACCACACCGCTACCCGCAACCACGGTCTTACCCTCATTCATCCTTATTCGGCAGCACTTTTGCCAGGTTCGGGATAATGCCGATGGAAACCTTCTCTCCCTCGGGATAAATTTTCTTTTCGGCGGGGTTGTCTATCTGCACCAGGAGTTCTCCGTGCTCGGTTGCCACATATGATTCGAGGCTTCCACCGAGATATATGTTTGTCGTTACCTGGCCTTCAATCATTCCCTCTCCGGGATCAACGAGTTTGAGAGACTCGGGTCTGGCCATAATCACGGCGGCTTCTCCAGGTGATAATTCCGGCGAGAACTTGCCAACCTCCACTGTTTTGTCTTCAAACTTTGCTTTGCAGGTTCCATTCATCTCGAGAACCTCCACCGGTAAGAAGGCTACTTTTCCTACAAACCCCGCAACGAACTTTGAGTTTGGATCCTCGTAGAGCACGTTCGGTGAGCCTATCTGCCTTATGAAACCGTTCTTCATCACGATTATCCTGTCCGAGAGACTCATTGCCTCGACCCTGTCGTGAGTCACGTATATCGTGGTGATTCCAAGCGTCTTCTGAATCCGCTTTATCTCGACTCGCATCTGTTCCCTCAACAGGGCGTCTAGATTTGAAAGAGGCTCGTCTAGAAGCAGTACGGAAGGCTCCACGATCAGGCTTCTCGCAAGGGCGACACGCTGCTGTTGGCCGCCGGAGAGTTTCGAAGGAGCCCTCTGGGCCAGATCCTTCAAGCCGACCAGATCGAGAGTGCCCATTACTTTGTCCTTTATTTGCTTTGTGGGAAGCTTTCTCAGTTTCAGGCCGTAAGCAACGTTGTCAAAGACGTTCATGTGCGGAAAAAGCCCGTAACTCTGAAATACTGTAGCAGTATCTCTTTTGTTGGGCGGCAGAAACGTGATGTCTTCATTCCCCAGAAAGATCTTTCCCTTTGTGGGCAGTTCGAATCCACCGATCATCCTGAGCGTCGTCGTCTTCCCGCAACCAGAAGGACCCAGCAGAGTGATTAATTCACCGGGTTCTATATCGAAGTTGGCATTGTTAACGGCTATAACATCTGCCTTCCCTTTGACATCTTTGAAGACCTTGGTGACGTTTTCGATCCTAACTGAGACAGAAGTCTTTGACATCCAACCACCTCGCAAACCAATTATCAGTTTAGAGTTACGTTCTTTTCCATGTACTCGTTCTTTCGCACAAGAAGTCTCATCAGTCCGAACGCTCCGAAGACGATGATAATCAATACGGTGGAAAGAACGCTAGCCAGTCCGAATCTTATCGATTCTGAGAAGTTATATATGAGAACCGTCATGTGGTACCACTTAGCGGATATCAGGAATATGATCGCACTGACGGCAGTCATTGATCGGACAAAAGTGTATGACATCCCGGAAATGAATGCCGGACGTATCAGAGGCAAGACGATCGTCCTGAAGACCGTAGTCGAATCCGCGCCAAGATCTTGCGCGGCCTCCTCTATAGCGGGATCTATCTGCCTGAGAGTGGCCACTCCTCCTTCGACACCGACGGGCAGCTCCCTTATTATGTAGTTGATAACGATAATTGCCCCAGTTCCAACTAGAATCAACGGGGGTTTGTTGAAGGCAAGCACATATGAGATACCGATCAGCGTCCCCGGTATGGCGAACGGTGCGAGAATCAACCCCTCAAGAACCCTCTTCCCCACAAACTTCTTCCTGACGATTACCAGCGCAGCCATCATCGCTATCAGTCCGGCGAATGGTGTGGCAATTGCCGACAGGGTGAAGGTGTCTACAATCGCGTCCCTTCCTCTCTGCAGCGCTTCCGTTATGTTCTTCAGAGTGAAAGAGTAGTCTATACCCCAGTTGGCTACGAAGCAGCCGGCCACTATCGTTCCATACAGTCCGAGGATAAAGACGATGATGAGAACGATAAACGTTATGAGACCGAATTTTACAGGCTTTGAAACTAGATCGCTCAGTCTCGAAGAGGGCTTTCCAGTTACGGTCACATATGACTTCCTGCTTACCCAGAATCTTTGAACCAGGAAGGCCGTCAGTGTCGGCATGAGAAGGAGAATAGAAAGAGCAGCTCCGTGACCCAGTCTATTTCTTCCTGTGACTTCAATGTATGCCTCTACCGAGAGCACCCTGTAAGATCCCGCCAGGAGCAGTGGGTTTGCAAAGTCAGCGAGGGAGTTGGTGAAAACGAGCAGCCAGGAACTGAGAACACCGGGAATAGCCAAAGGGAAGGTGACCTTCGAGAAGGTCTTCCATCTGCTACCATTAAGGTCGAGAGAAGCCTCCTCAAGTGTAGAGTCGATTGCCTGTAGAACTCCCGAAAGAGTGAGGAAGGCAATCGGGAACATGCCGATAGTCTGTACGGCTGTAAGGCCGCCAAGTCCGTATATGGTAAAGTCTTTCAGTCCGAGTATTTGCTTTGTTATCAGTCCGTTGCTTCCAAAGAGCAAAATCAGTGACAAAGACAGGGAAAATGGCGGAGAGATTACGGGCAGAAGCCCCATAGTGCTCAGGAACTTCTTTCCTCTTATGGCCGTTCTGTTTATGACAAAAGCGAAGATGAACCCGATGATCGTGGAGAATGTAGCCGTGAGGATGCCAAGTCTTACGCTCCCCCATAGCGCACTAAGATACTGTCTGGAAGAGAGAATTGTGACCCAAGTACGCATCGAGAATTTGCCATCGGCCAGAAAGGTCAATCTAATGGCTTCAAACAGAGGATAGGCTACGAATACTCCGACCATCAAGAAAAGACCGAGAATAACATATCCCATCACGGGATCTCTGAAGAATTTCGAGATGAAATAAATGATAACGAAGACAGCGAATGCGGCTATCATAAATAAGTTTAGTAGATTTGCGTAATTCTCCCCGGCCTCTGCAGACATCAGAAATAGCAGAAAGCCCGTCATGTCGTAACGAGTTTCGTCTATCAGTGGTGCAAACACCAGCGTAACACTCTTTCCTTCGAATGAATACTTGAGGGAAGAGTAGTAGTTCTCAAGATAGTAGACGCTTTCAAACCCCTTGGCGAAGTCCTCAGAACTGTAATTCAATTCATAGAAGCTTCTCAGTTGTTCGTTCGGGGCGAAGACCTGCAGTTCATCCCAGCCGGGTACTCCGTGAACATAGATTATTTCCGCTTCGTCGAACTCCTTGTTTACTGCAGTAATCCAGTCCTCGGCAAGTTCCCTGTCTCTTGGTGCCGATTCGGCAAGAACCGTAACCAGCTGCCTTTGGTTGTCTCTAACAACCTTAAAGAAAGAGTCTTTCAATGTATCGAAGATCCAGAAAAGGGCGACAAAGACTAAAACACTAATCAACGCGAACGATAAGAGTTTTCTCCAGGAATACAATCCGATCACACCCCAAGAGTAACCTTGATTGGTGAAGCCAAAGTGAAGAAGAGCAGGAGACTAGCTCCTGCTCTGATCAACCAATTATTCTACCCCGCCGCCTATTTCTTCCGTCCAGCGATCGAGCAGTCTTTCTTTGTTCTCAGCATCCCAGACATAATTCTGGTGAACTGTCTTGATTTCTTCCATGCTGAAAGAGAGCGGATGCTTCGGAGCGATCCTTGAAACTGGTATAACGTACCAGCCTGCAATGATTGCCTGTGCCTCTTCGGTCAGTATCCAGTCATACAGCTTCTTGGCATTGACAGGATCCGGTCCGCCCTTGATCAAAGACATCGAAGCGATCTCGAAGCCTGTACCTTCTTCGGGAACGGTTATAGTAATGTCGGCACCTTCTGCCTTCAGCTTGACCATGTCATGGGCGTAACCTATTGCGAAGGGTATCTCTCCAATTGCAACGCTCTTTCCGCCTGCCGAACCGGACCTTGTGTACATCTCGATGCTTCTGTCTAGTTTCTTCAGATAGAGGAAGGCTAGATCCTCGTCCCCTCCGAAAAGAGAAATCATACAGGTGATGAGATTGTAGGCAGTTCCCGAAGTATTCGGGTTTGCAACCCTTACGAGATTCTCATACTTGGAATCGAGTATGTCGAACCAGCCCTTCGGTGGTTCAAGTCCTAGCTCAGCTGCACGACCATTGTGAGTGGCGAATGCCAGAGGTCCAAGGTAGAGACCTATCCAGTAGCCTTCGGGATCCTTGTATTGCTCGGGAGTATTTGCGGCCGCTCTGGAGAAATAAGGAGTTGTAAGACCCTTCAGCTTTGCACTGATATGATTCAGTCCCACTCCTCCAACCCATATCGAGGCCTGCGGATTCAGCTTTTCAGCCTCCATCCTTGCTTCGGCCTCTCCACCGGAGAGCCTCACCCAGTCAACCCTGATACCGGTGACTTCTTCATATTTGTCGAAAAGTTCTTTTGCCGCAAGCTCTTCAAGAGTTGTGTAAACAGTGAAAGAATCAGCGGCGAGAAGGGTTACGGAAAAGGCAACACAGATGACAGTAATCAAAACCAGAAATCTTCTCATTCAAAGAAACCTCCTTGAAAGATGTGTGATTTTGGAGAACAGTTGTCATTGTTGCGTTAGATGATGAGAACCAGAATGCTACGACTAACAAAAATTATATCATCGTATGAGTTTGAAATTGCGACGGGGGAAACCTGTACAGATATCTTTTTCGTGTTTGAGAATACATAATGGTTGTCCGTCATCGGTTCCACCGTCCTGCGGAAAGGATCCGCTGATAGCTGCTCAAAACAACGTTGTCCGTCAACGGTCCACCGTCCTCGAAATGGAGCAGTTGCAAGTTCTCAGTTCCGAGTTGCAAGCTGAATAAGAACCGGTTATCCGTTCTCGGTTCACCGTTCTCCGACAAGTGCAAGACCAGTTACAAGTGCCAAGATGCAACTTGCAAGCTCTAAAGTGAAGAAACGTCAAATGCTGTCATTCCGACAAAGCTCCTGGTCGGAATCTTGATGCTGCTGCTTCACGATTTCAACCAAAAACGAAGAACAGATCCTTGCTCTGGAACGAAGAACAGGCTTCTTCGGAGAACCATTCAACGGTGATCCGATTTTCAGTAGCTCTTTCCAACCCGCAAGCCCGAACCTCGTCATTTATTCTTCCCTTCGACTCGCAGCTACGGTCTAAGCAGCGGCCTCTTGTGTTTGAAAGGTTATTATGGGCTTTTTGAAAAGACTGGCGAGCAGAGCGTGTACCGAGGCCACAGGGATGAAGAAGATGAAAGAGAGAATCATACTGATCTCGTACCAGAGACTGCTACCTTTAACGGGTCTACCTTTGATCCTATTTGAGAGGGCTCCCCAGGCTATGCCGAAGCTGTTGCCCATCATTATCGTTCTAACTGCGCCCAATATGCCCTTGGCCTTGGATTCCCCATAACTCTGGATGAGACTCTTCCATAAGTGCTCAGATGGTTTGCCGGAAGAAGTTGCATACCCCCTGGCGAAGAGAATGGCAGGGGCTTCATCTTGTGGAAGTTCTTCAACTTCGGTGACGAAAAGCATCTGGATATCTTCTTCTTTGATTCCCTCTTTTTCGGCAACTCTGTTGTGGAAGACCGAACAAACTTCGCATCCATTTATTTCGGTAACGGTGAGCATAACCTTTTCGATTAGCTCTGTACTCAGCTCTCCGTCCCGCTTTGATCGTGACATGTGGCCCACCGTTCTGATGCCGTTGAAGAGAATCCAATATGACTCTTTCAATGAAAAGAAGCGCTTATAAAACTCTTGAGTCAATTCTTCCTCCAGGAAATCCCGATAAAACTCGAGAATATGTAATTTAAAATCATTCTATTTTAGCACTTCTCGGTAGTGCGGAGTTGATCGAGGAAATCAGACCGGCTTTCGAGATCATCTCTTGCTGTTAATTCTCACAAAATGTTCAATGGTTCTATCCCAGGTCTTCTCCTGCTCTGCGGTGAAATAGCAGGCAGGAAGTTCTCCGTTTTTCCGATGATAAGCTATGCACTCGCAGCATTTGCCCTTTCTGGGACAGCCGGGATAAGTGCAGTTGCATCTTTTCAGATTTCTTTCTACTGTGCATTCCATTTTCGTACCCTCCTTCGCACCTCTTTCATTCTATCAAACCAGAAAAACCTCCGGCCATTAATTTCTTAATGGGCAATCGATTATTCTGTATGTGAAGGAGGAGGCAGATATGAAGAGAACAGAAATGCTTTTTCTTCTTGCTTTTCTGAGTTTGGGATTGGTATTTGCAACCAGCAATGCTGGCTATGGACCCGGAGATGGGATTCCCGACGGTCCGGATGATGGTTCTGGCTACGGAGCAGGCGCTGCCTCTTCAAACTCGGAAAAGGGATTGGAAACTCCGCCTCTATAGATCGGCTCCAGTGTGAGGGGTCGGGAGCTGGAAAGGAAGAGTCCCCGAATTTCGAAGCCGCTTTTTCCCTGGATTCTTCCGATGAAGAGAGTTCAGAGTCTGCGATAGTCCACTTCATGAGAAGATTGGCAGAGATGATTCGGAACGCAGTAAGGAACTTCTTCAGAGTACGAAGCAGTTTCAAAGTAGAGCAGTAGAGCACTAGTCATAATACCCCTGTTAACCCCTAGTCCAGCCGCCGCACTTTAATACCGGGTAAGCGGCGGCCTTTTCTCAGACGGGAGTTCAAGAGGATTGGTTTTGTTGCTGGATAGAGAGACCTACAAAGTCGAAGAAAGTTTGTATTGCTCGACCATAAGGAGTATAGACTAACATAAGTCAATGAGATTCCCGGCAAATTGCTAATCTAGAAGTCTAGATGAGAAGACGGAGTGCAGGAAACCTATGCATCAGTTTTTAATCACTCTTTAATGACCAAAATAATAAGATCTATTCACTTGATCAAAACGGAGGGATGATGGTGAAACGACTAACCGCAATTGTGCTTTTCTTTCTCCTTGCTTTTGGAATTGCTCTTTCAATCAACGGCAGTGGACCGGGAGACGGGATTCCAGATGGCCCTGACGACGATGCAGGTTACGGTGCTCCTAACGACTCCTGCAACGGAAACGGCCCGGGTTACGGAAAGCTTGACTCAAATGAGGACGAGATAGTCTTTGCGGAGCTCTCTTAATTGGGTCTTCTTGAAGATTGGTTTTGAAAGGGACCGGCTCATTACGGTCCCTTTCGCTTTGAGTAAGGGATCTTCCCGGGTCGATTCTTACCTCGTTGGAATTCATCCACTATATCAACTTCTCACGCTGGCGCTATTAGAGCTACGTTTCTAAGCAAACTCTAAGGTTTAGCTAAGGATTCTCTAAGAATGCACCCGTAAACTGAGAATGTACTAAAAAGCAAATGGAGGTGTAGAAGGATGAAGAAAGTAGTTTTAATTACGATAGCGGTTCTTTTGATCGGTGGAATGACACTTGCAGTAGGTTACGGGACGAGAGCGATGCAGCGACTACAGGACACAGCTGCCTGTGAGAACTTCGTAGATGCAGATGGCGATGGAGTCAACGACAACTGCTCGAATGACGGCGTAAGAGTTATGACCAACCTCAAGGCTGAAGACGGAACAGGATTCAGACATGGAGCGGCAGGCGCAAAGGGTCCCGGACTCGGCAGAGGATTCGGAAAAGCAAGATAGCCCTAACCCCTTCAATCAAGTAGGGCCCATCTGGGCCCTTTTTTTATGACAAGGTATTGGAAAAGACCTCATGTGAGTTTACGACCATAGTTAATTGAGTCATCGATGGCCTACACAACTCTTCTCCCTCCAGATTCACTCGCTTCCAGTTTTCCCGAACATTGAGACAGGGCTCTCCAGAAGAGCGAAACAACACCTAAAATGTATATAATTCTTCTACAATGTCTAAAGTTTTGTTCCTAACAGCCTGAATGAATCGGTTTCTATCAATGTTGTCAACAAACCGCTAGTGAAGAATCTCTGGTGGAGGAGGAGGAAAGTGGCATGATAATCAGAACTCAGGATGCGGACTACAAATCCTTTACGCGGAACAGGCTAACGATATTCGAACACAGGAGAAAACCGTTACTTGATCAGCTTGAGAGAATCAAGAATGAAATCGACAAACTGAGACCTGAAGAAGAGACCAGGAAACTTCGGGGAGCGGGTGGGGTACCAGCCGCAAAGCAGGAAGAAAAACCGCTAATTAGCAAGATAGAAACCTACAGCGAAAGAAGATGTAGGGAACTTGAAGCCAAGCAGCAAGAGGTGGAGGAGAAACTTGAGGCTCTCGACATCGAAGCGGAGGATATTGAACTGAAAGCTCTTGCTGAAGAGACAGAATATCTGGATAAGAAGAAGGCTGAGTATCTCGAAGCTCTGGAGAAGGCTAAGAAGAAATTCGAAGCCGATTGGTATTTGACCAATATAGAACTCAAGTATTCGGAGGAAGATTACATTCACAAATTGCTGAAACGACTGGAATCACTGGGAGAAAGACAGAAAGAAATCAACGATCTCAGGACCTATCGAGAAAGGAAGAACAGACAGGGGGCAGTCGGCGGAAGGTTGGTTGGCGCCCCCAAAGATCAGAAGAACGATTCAAGGAGAGCAGCAGCAGATTCAACTACCGAAAAGGGGCCGCTCACTCCTCAGGATGAGGACCAGTCAACGATAATGAGAAGAAGGGGCGGCGGAAGAATTGAGCGCGACGATAAATAGATATTTTTTCTGTCGCCAGTGAAAGCATAAGAAGTTGTTCTTGTCGATTTACAAGCAGGTTGGGTTTTATCACAGAACATAATAATAATAGTGTAACAAAATACTTTGTTTTCTTTATTCTGTTTGTCTTATGGGTGATTTGTGATGAAGCGCGCTGGAGTCAATCCACTGAAGTGCACTTTTTTGATTACCGGAACGGTTAGTGAAAGCAAGGAGAACAGCAGGGGTTACTAGATGTGGAAGATTCCAGAAGGTTAATGAGAGAAGCGAAATTCATTTCTTGAGTCCAGTGTCATGTGCTCTCTTCTGACGGCGGGTTCATAGTCTTCACTCTGACTATCTTGTGCAGTCGCGATCAGAGAGAGGTTTTCTTTGCTGTAATAGCTTTGCTATCATGAAAGCCGATTATGAAAACAAGACTACAGACTGACAGTATTGCTTATCATAGCCGCGGTGCTTTCCTCCAAACAACGCCTTAAAGCTGATCTTCAGATCGGCTCCTGTTTGGCCCCGAGAAACTATATGGGCTGAGAACTATCTCTGGTTTATCTGTCGAACATCGGCTTGTCGAGACTTCCATCTTTGCTGTATCCATACTCTTCCCAGTAACCCCTGTACTTGTCGTTGCCCGACAGCTCTATCTCTTCGACCCATCGCGCCCACTTGTAGCCCCACTTGTCTTCGGCAACCACTATGAACGGGAAACCCTGGGCCGGAGGTAGTTCGATTCCGTTCAGTTTGTCGGCCAGCATGATATTTCTCTCTCTTATGTAGTCGAGAGTGAGGCTTGTCGTATAGCCATCAGTTGACTTGAAGATCACATTAGTTACCTTGTCGTCGGGCTCTGCTCTGTCAATCAATTCCACAAGAGGAATACCTTCCCAGAGCATCTTTGCTGTCCACCCCTCGACACAGTGAAGTATAACCAGCTTCTGAATGTGCTGAAGATCCTGCAACTCCGAATAAGTTAGAATGTACGGATTTTCTGCGAGACCTCCAATCTTTAGGAAGTATTCTTCTATATTCACGTACTGCACGCCCTTTATCGAGTTTTCTCTGAAAGCGCCGAGATCGTCGAGTTTGATCCCCTGATACTCCGTGACGACTACTTCTTGTGGAGAAGAGCCATTTGCACCATTGGCAACTCCTAACACGATAATGACCACTGCGACAATACCTATTAGAATGAGAACGGGTATCTTCAAGAAAAGCCTCTCCTTTTTATTTAGTATCGTTCTAATTAGATGACTTCTAAGGACTACTGGTTCAGAAGAAGATGTTATTCCAGTCAGATCGTTATCAGGAGCAGCAATTGGTCTGGAAAGAATATCTTCGAAAGGAGAGAAAAAAGAAGCAATTTGCTGACGCAGGCAAGTTCCGCTGTGCGAGGGAAGATGGCTGACGATTAAGATAACACACTGAACTCTGGGAAGAGCATGGCCCAGAAAAGCGTCTGGGGAAGCAAGGCCGGCTTCACGTGGAAGCGATTCAAAAAAGCGGCAGCCACTGACAATGGGATTGTTTTCGGCCTCTCTCGCCGCGGCATGGCACTCCAGAATTGCTTTCTTGGCTTGAGGCAGTTTAATGGTTCCGGCTAGCCAGCCTCTCGCAGCAGTCAACGCATTGCCCGGTCGGAGGTCACTCGGATAGTGCTTACTCCAGAGCGGCAACACAACTTCTTCGGAGTACTCAACTGCCCAGTATGCGAGCGTCGCCTTACTCTGAGTTTCGATCTGTCTCATGAGTGACTGAATATACGGAGCATCCCAGTCATTGAGCATCTTTCTAACTTTTGGCATACTAATCCTCCGCTAGTGATGGCTCTCTTTTTCATTGCACCATTTCGCGATCTCCACTATCAGCTCAAGAAGAATAGTTTTGTCATAGTGGAACTGTACAGCACCTTTGCTTGTTCTGTAATGACTTAGTTTATCTGCAAAGTGTGCGATTGCCTCTTCTCCTGGATAAATCCCCATGTGGTTCTTAAAAGAAGTGAAGTGGATTATGTTCCTCTTCTTCCAGAAGGTGGGCATCCTCCAAGATATTCTCTCTTCCGAACCCGGAAGCACCTCTCTGAGGGCATCCCTAACACTCCTCAGTAGCGATTGAACACCTTCGGGCTGCATGGTGATATACTCGTCAATCGTCTCTGGCGGTTCAATGCATGCATGTTTCTGATTGTGTTGTTCGAACTGGCGTCCGCACTCAGGGCACTTCCACATGCTTCATTCGCCTCTTTCCATAACGGTGACTTTTACGGTGTCACCAGGTTGCTTCCCGATAGTCTTTGTGATGGCCTTTCGAAGACCAATGATGTAACACACCGACGCGTCATCCTTCTTTATTCCCATGTTGACAACGCTACCATCGTAAGGCTCGCCGTCAAATGTTGCGTGGACTTTCAATCTGCCCTTTCCGAACTCCGACTTGAGGTCATACGGAAATTCAACATACGCCCCATCTATGTTCGGAATCCTTCTTATGACTGCCTCATATACGCAGGTCTTTGATTTCACGAGAGCCCTCCTTGTGCACTAACCATTTTCCTCAATAAAACTCTTACAGGCAAGGAAGTAATATAGTGAGATTTCAGAGTAGGAGATCACATTTGTTATCGCGTTTCTCAAAGTACTCCTGACTGACGCCCCAAGAATAACCGGACTAGAATGAGCAAGCACAGGTCAAGATGAAGCAACCCGTTACTTCTATGATATCCATTTTATTCTTGAAAGTGTGGATATCTCAGTTAAGCGTTCAGGTAAAAATCTCTGAAAGCAGCTCCCCCTCATTGCAAATCCATCGCTAATTCTCGGTGGGTATTCTGAATCCAAAACATTGTCCCAGGTTCTTACGGCTGATCTCACTTCTGAAGAAAGTATTCGATGATTGGAATGATGCTCGAGTAGTGCCTGGCATAAGATTGCATAAAAATTAGGAGTGATCGAAGAGGCAAAAAAAGGGAATCGCAGGACACTCGTATAATGATTATATCAATAGATTAAGTGATATGATAATGTCAAATGATTTTCCATTCAGAATGGGAGGTGTTACATGAGAGGATTCGATGAACTCAGGTATATCCGACCGACTCTAGTGATATTTGTCTTTCTCGTTACCGTCTTTCTTATGCTTATGCCGTACCACGTCTTTCAAAATGAAGCAATAAACTATACTCAGAAAATCTATTCGGGAATCTTTGAGACATCTGTCGAAAATCTGGGATCTGCTTTGTCTCTGGGATATTTCCAGTGGAATGCTATGTACAACGCCGTTTTGTCGAAAGACGAAGTCTTCATCGAAGAGATGCTCCAGGAGATCCAAAATGAGTTCCCAGCAGTGAAGTCGGCCAGGCTCATAAGCAGACCGTCAGAGATACCGGTTAAAGATGTGTACAGAGTATCTGCCTTAGAGCAGGAGCTTTATCTCTACTTCAACGTCTACGACAGCCATATGGAGAATGAGATATCCGATGCAGTCGTGATTGCCAGCATAGACAAGAATTTCTTGCTTTCAGAGATGAATCTCGATGGCAGAATCACCTTCTCACCAGGCGGATCGAAGAGTTTCGCCTACGGTCTGAGAACCGAAATAAAAGGATATGATCTTACCAGGTGGATGATTCTACATTCCGTGGCGGCCGGGATAATTGGCGTCTTGTTCATGATGGAAGTGCTGGCGCTCGGTCTTTCCAGGTACTACGAGATGAGTGGTCTTCAGGAAATCATGTATTTGTGGGAAATGGAAGATTCCCACACCGCCTTTCACTCCAGAAATGTGGCGAAAATCGCTGAGTGTTTGGGCAAGAGTCTTGGATTGAGAAGGAAGAAAATCACGGAGCTAGTTAACGGTGCAAAGCTTCATGATATTGGTAAGATGGGCATTTCAGCTAACATATTGAGAAAGCATGGCCCTCTTGATGAAATTGAAAAGGAGGTAATACGCAATCATCCCCAGCACGGTAAGGAAGTTCTCCAACATTTCAAATACCTGGAGAGATTCGTTCCTTACGCCTATCTACACCACGAAAGAGAAGACGGTTCCGGTTATCCCCAGGGTTTAAAGGGAGATGAGATACCGCTCGAAGCAAAGATTCTGGCTGTAGCAGATGTGTTTGAGGCTCTCACGGCAGATAGGCCCTACAGGACCGCCTATTCTTTTGCTCAAGCTGTGGACATGATGACAGAAATGCCTCTAGATCAGGATATAGTATCCAAACTGAAAAGTATCCTTCCGGAACTTGAGAACGAGCTTTGCGGGAGGAATCCGCGTAAGTGCGGGATCATCGGAAGTCAAACTTGACTTGCCGGACAACTTCGCCAAATGTTATGTGACGAAAACAATCAAGATACTCTTTTGCTTGTGACCCAAGCCTCGTGACGGGAATGGATTTCACGGTTGGTTCTTCTGTCTGCAAGACGCCTAAAATCGTGACCTGCAAAAGATTGACTCAACACAAAAGAGAAGCATAAAATAAGAGACGCGGTGGTGAAAATCACAGTTTCCAGAGTTATCCCGATTTTGGTCGTAAGGCTTGTTATCACGGTAATAGCGATATTCGTTCGTGAATTTACAATAGTCATGCACAATACCTAGAAACCGGCCATTCTTCAAAGGTGCATTTCTTTCGTTGTGACGGACAATGAAAACTTTTTCGGCAATGTATTTTCCCGTCTCTATCGCTTCTTTATTCGAACACAGTTGACTGTGAAGTATGGTCGCAATTTCTTGGTGAAGAACATGAAGCCAAGCCTTTCTGTAAATACAATCCCCACAGAAACAAAACTCCCGGAGCAACCGCCCCCCTCTTACTCAAATCGTCCTTAGACGAGAAATAGAATACAAAGGCTTTTATCGGCGGTTTTTCAGAAGGAGTAAGTGAACTCAGGTCTATATCTCGCGAAGACACGTCTCTTCATTGCGGGAGATCTGGAGCGGGCCAGTTCTCATTCAAATTAACACCGCATCATGAGAGCAGAAGCAGGACCTTTACTGAACACTGCTGATGACTGTCACTGGCAGTTCTAAAAGCCTTAGGGCTAATGAAGCAGTGGTTTTAGATCGCCGAAAAACTGACGCAAAAACAAACAAGCCTCCCAATGGGAGGCTAGGTTTTCTTTGATCAAAGCGCTTCATACACGCAGGTAGGCACTAAATGTTTGGTGGCGGCGGTCAGAATCGAACTGACGACTCTGCGGGTATGAACCGCATGCTCTAGCCAGCTGAGCTACACCGCCTGATAATGGTAGCGGGGACAGGATTTGAACCTGTGACCTTTGGGTTATGAGCCCAACGAGCTACCAGACTGCTCCACCCCGCACCGAGTATATATCTACTTGCTATATTCTATATATAAATGACCTGCTTTCCTTGCTTCCATGGTGCCGGGGATGGGAATCGAACCCACACGGAGCCTTCGCTCCAACGGATTTTAAGTCCGTTGCGTCTGCCTGTTCCGCCACCCCGGCAACCGTACACAATGATAACACCAGTGCATTTCATTGTCAACCAGATTCAGAGCTCGACTGTCTGAAGATTCGATGGTATCTGAATCTCAAACTCATACTGGAGTTCTTCGGCAAGGTTTTCCAGCGCTCCCTCGTCACCGTGAACATAGATCAGTTTTTCTGGTTGGAGTCTTCTGGGGAGGTCAAGAAGCTCCTGGTAGTCTGCATGCCCAGAGAAGTTGAAGATATCTATATTCTTAGTTCCAATCTCAACCGTCTCTTCTCCCAGGGCGACTTGTGCATCGCCTCTCTTACTTGCTTCAAGCACCCTGTAACCATCTGATTCTGGACTCTGATAACCCATGAAGAAGATTCCGTCTTTGCTGTTCGGCAACATCTGTTTGGCGAAGATATACGATAGAGTATCTTCAACAAGCATTCCGGCCGAAAGGACAAGGAGCGCCGGCTCTTTCGAAAAGAGCAGTCTCTCAATGGCCTTGGGTGCCACAGTCACATTTTGCTGGAAGTTCTTCATGAACCACTTTCTATCCTTGTCGCTAATGCGCTCGTAATTGCTCATGTAGAGATTACTGAGTGAGGCTACCATTCCATTTGTGTATATGGGAACGGAGGGGATCTTGTTCTTTTCCATCAGCCTTAGAAGCATGTAGATTGCTTCCTGGCCTCTGCCAAGGGCAAATACAGGCATAAGAACCCTGCCGCCGTTTTCCAGTACGCGTTTCACTGACTTGCTGAGTCTTTCAATTTCGCTGTACCTTGTTAGAAGCTGATTTTCTTTCGAGCCGTAAGTTCCCTCTGAGATAAGGGTTTCCACCTTTTTTGGTAACTGGGCCGGTGGGATAGTAAGCTGCTGCGAAAGTGATATGTCTCCAGAGTAGAGAATTCTCTTTCCCTTACGCTCAAGAAAGATCGAGGCAGCTCCCATTACATGACCCGCTGGGTAGAGTGCCACGTCCACTTCATTGTCAATTGAGTACCTTTGAAAATACTCCATCGGAAATATTCTTCTCTTCAGCTCGTTAACTTCGCCGTGACTGTATAGTATAGGTTCAACGCCGTCTTTGGCGTTCTTCTTCTTCATTACTTCGACTGAGTTCTGAAGTATTCTTAGAGCTAAGCCTTTATTCTCTTGAGTCATCAGGATTGGCGCATTTGGCCATCTTTGAGATATGTAAGGTAGAGAAGAGAGATGGTCGTAGTGGGAGTGGGAGATCATTATCACATCTAGATCGTTTATGCTGTCAATTTCAGGTAGCGACTCGTAGCCTTCCTTTACTGGGTGTCTGCCTGCATCAATCAGGATATTCTTTCCGTCCAGACTAAGGAGATAGGAATTCGCGCCTATCTCGCGGCCGCCACCAAGCGGCGTAAGTGTCATTACAGTTTCCTCCTTCTTTCTACAATTCTAACAAAAACCAAAAAAATTAGCTTGAACCGTATTCTGATACAATTGCTTTGTCAAAAAGGGGTGATCTCATGGAACAAGACTGGACTATTATACTCGACTTCGCTTACCTTTCCATCCTTATAGGTGTCGCTTCCGTTCTGAAGAGGTTGATTTCTCCCTTAAGCAAGGTTCTCATTCCAAATGCAGTTATTGCCGGTTTTCTCGGGATTCTCTTGGGGCCGGAGGTTATGAAGATAATCCCCTTCTCTTACGATAGACTTGGAAACCTTGTCTATCACTTGATGGCAATTGGCTTCATCGCGATCGCGCTGAAGAGAACGAGACGCTCCACTACTAAGTCTTCTGTCAATACCGGCTTTCTTATCAGTATGTCTTATGCTCTTCAGGGATTAGTGGGGTTCATCATTGGTATCGCACTTGTAGGATTATTCTTCAAAGATCTCTTCCCACCCTTTGGTCTTCTATTAGCTCTGGGATTCGCTCAGGGCCCTGGACAAGCCTATTCGCTGGGTAGTCAGTGGGAAGCGCTGGGCTTTACAGGCGGGGGAGCCGTGGGCTTGAGCGTTTCAACATTAGGCTTTCTCTGGGCGGCCTTTGGCGGAATAGTGATGTTGAACACAATGGTGTATAGAAAGAGACAGGTGGGAATTCAGATCGAAAGACCTACTGTTAAGAAAAGGGTAGAGGCAGTGATAAAGGACTTCGAATTCTCAGACATCGACGGATTCACGATTCAAGCTCTAGCCGTTGGTGTTGTCTATCTTGTTACCTACCTGTTCTTGAAATGGTTCACGGCCTTGATCGGCGGGCTAGGTACGTTCGGAGAGACGTTCGCCCAGGTTTTATGGGGCTTCCATTTTGTGATCGGAGTTCTTTTCGCAATGGCCTTCAGAGCGATATATGAGAGGGTGAGGAAGTCAGAGAAATATGAGATCGAATATATGAACGACTTCCTACTTCAGCGTATCGGCGGGGGCGTGTTCGACTTCATGGTAGCGGCGTCGATCGCTGGGATCTCTTTCTCAGTAATACAGGAGTACATTTGGCCGGTAATAATTCTCACCTCGGTAGGCGGACTCTTCATTGCCGGCTACACGATCTGGTTTGGAAAAAGGATTTACGGGAAAGCGCCTCTGGAACACATAGTAACATTCTTCGGAATGCATACCGGTACACTCTCGACCGGGATGGCGTTGCTCAGAGAAGTCGACCCGACATTTGAGACGGGAACCGCCGAAGACATGGTCTTCGGAAGTGGGCTTGCGTTATTCTTGGGCATTCCGATGCTGATACTGCTTAACATACCTATTCTCGGCTACAAAACCGACCAGCCTATATACTACCTGTACTTCATTCTTGGTCTGGCAGCTTATATCGGGGCGATGTACTTCTTCTGGTTCAGAAAAGCAAAGATAAGAAGCAGAGAAAAGAAGAGGTAAGTGGGCAAAGAGCCGCTGAGAAGAGTCGTTATCGGTCAGCGGTTAACCGTACTCAGGAGAACACAGCTGCAAGTTGTCAGTTCCGAGTTGCAAGCTGAATAAGAACCGGTTATCCGTTCTCGGTTCACCGTTCTCCGACAAGTGCAAGACCAGTTGCAAGTGCCAGTGTGCCAAGAAGGCGAAGAAGGAAACTTCAAGCCATGCTTAATCGAAGATGAGGGAGGGCCCCTCGAAGCCGCCATGCAGGTGGAGGCTTCAAACCACCGTAAGCTGCTGTGGTAAAGAGCCATGGTAGTGAACGTTACGGGAAAAGGCGGGACAGTGATCCCGTCAGGTGAGTACCAGAGGAGACGAATACAAGTGAACCACCGTGAACGTGTCGTAACAACTACTAGTGTCATCTAAACCGGGGGGTGCAACTATCCCGGGATAAGTCTGGAGGAAACCTGCTTACTGTCCAGATGGTGACAGGCCTATAGGTGGCG
>NZ_JWIM01000098.1:0-4332 GCF_002896535.1 Mesotoga sp. B105.6.4
GTAGGTATCGCCCAGATGTTATGCAAGAGGAGAGTCTTTTTGACTCTCCTTTTTGTTTGAAAACCAGTTCCAAGTTGTGAGTTGCATGTTGCAAGAATAACGAACGAGGTTCGGGGTTGGAAGAGCAAAGGATCAGTTGCAAGATGCAGAAGTGATGCTGCCTCCGGCAGGAAGTGAGGCTCGCTGCGCGAGGAAGTGATGCCCGGAGGAATATCCGGGGAAGTGATGCTGACGCATTCGCGCCAGGAGGGAGAAAGAATTTCCGAGGTTGCGGATAGCGGGTTGGGGATTGGACAGAGCAAAAAGACTGGTTCTCCGTTGAATGGTTCTCCGCATGTTTCATATTTTGCTAGATTACAGGATTGGCATTTTGCCGTAGAATAACTGGCTTACAATAAGAAACGCAGCAACAATTGGCGAAGACTACTTGCGGCAAGTCACCGTTTTTTATCGGACCGGCATTTTTCTGCCTAAGCAAGAATATGAAATTGGGGGTTTTAAGCACTTATATCCCGGTCTTCATGAATTCTTTCGAGTGGTTTTTCACATTTGTATACTGGCCAGTAACTTACTGTGCAGTATACAGACCGTTTTTCCGTTGTAATGGAACTTTTTTGAGTGAAGCTTAATCTTCCTCTACCTCAAAAGAAAGTCAACCGGAAGTTGTCCGATCAAATCGATCAGTTCCGCCTCGGTAGATGTCTTGATTAAGATTATCTGCTTACCTTCTCTCCATTCGTTAACTATTACAGGCAGTTCCGAAGACGAGAACTCCGGCAGATATTCTTCGATATAAAGTGGCATTTTGTCGGGATAATCGAGTGAGTAGAGGACTACGACGAGTTCCGTCTCCAGAAATCTTTCGTATTGTGAATTGCCAAGACTTAGAAAGCCCTTTCTTGAAAATCCTTTTATGAATCTCTCTTCGAATACTCCCACAGGGTTGCTCATCCCATAAACTAGAACTGAGTTTTTCACTATTTCGACATCAGGAACATTCTCATCGTTTAGTGGGCCGTCCAAAAAGTCCTCGGGCAGTTCTCTGATTATTTTCATCAATTCGTCAGTTGTATCTGTCATTATAAGAACAATTCTCCTGCCGTCCCTGATTTCGTTCAGGATTACGGGCGTTTCCGAAGACGAGAACTCCGGTATAATGCCCAACATGTAGTCGGGCATCGTGGCGGGCTGATCGAGAGAGTGAAGGACTATTATCCTCTGAGTACTCATCACTTCGTCTATATCGGCGAAGCAGAGATCGAGAAGCCTCTTGTTAGAAAGATGTGCCGTGAATCTATCATTGAACAGCTCAACCGGACTCCGTTTTCCAAAAATGAGAGCCGAACTTCCTATTACGGTTGAGTGACCGGTGAAGACTCCGGATGACTTCGTCTCCCCTGTCGTGAGGTCAATATAGTCGTATCCCGGATTGTTATAGACTGAAGGATCAAAGATCCAGAAGAGATCCATCATCACAGGTCCCATCTCTTTGTCGTTGTGCACACCCAAATCCCATACCTCAATAGATTTCGCAAACACATAGTACCCATCGGGGAGCGAGAAGTTGTTTCTGTCATAATTAAGGTATAGCCTGCCGGAAGTCGAGTCTACAAGATACCATTTTTCTTCTAAATAAACTTCGACAAGAATGTGACCTACTATCATGCCACTGTTTGATTTCTTTCTTGCCTCGATCCAGTCAATCCGAGCAGTCTGGATGAATACGGAAGGAATCCCCTTTGCCCTTGCAAGCGACACGAAAGCCAGTCCATA
Source organism: Mesotoga sp. B105.6.4 (assembly GCF_002896535.1). Taxonomy (NCBI): domain Bacteria; kingdom Thermotogati; phylum Thermotogota; class Thermotogae; order Kosmotogales; family Kosmotogaceae; genus Mesotoga; species Mesotoga sp. B105.6.4. The sequence continues at coordinate 1,774 of NZ_JWIM01000098.1, forward strand.
GTCTGTGCAGCCAGTTACTCCTCCGGTTGTTATGATTTCATGTGATGTTCTGCCAAACTTCTCTCCCTCAACTCCCCTCAGGTTTCCCATCATCCAGCCGTATATCTCTTTAATTGTCGACAAATTCTTATTGTCATTAAACTGATCGGCGATCGCGGCAATCTCATCGGTGATTCGAGTCTGTGGGCCACATTGCAAAAACAGCTCTGGATAAGAATAATCGACATTGAGAAAATACCCTCTGAAAACAGGAGCTTCGATTTCATCGTCGTTCTTGAATTTCTCGATATTAAACTGTTCTACAGTCTCTTGTTCGACAACCTCGGCTATAGTGAAATACTGCAACAGACCACACCCTGAGAAAAGAAAGACACTCAATAAGACCAAAATCATTAGTAGTTGCTTCATTGTTACACCTCCTGTTGATCTTATTGCAGATGTTTTATGAAATCCATGGACATACTGGAAACTCCACCAGCAGTATTATTCTAAGCCCACTTTTAGCAAATGGAGCAACGAACCTTCATCTACAGGTCATTGCTCCACAATTCATCTCGAATAAGTTCGCTCTCAGTTATCCAGCGAGATCGACTTCGGAAGGTTAACTACGGCGCCGCCAAAAGTTGGGTCGGGAAATTCAATTCCTTCGAGCATCTCATAGTTTATAAGGGTAGGGAAGAAGCTTAAGAGATCGGAAAAGCCCTCGGGGTGGTCGAAAATGTTGTATAGTCTCAGGATAATCGTCTTACCTTCTTCATCGACTGGGATTTCAGTATCGAGATCTTCTCCGTTCGGTCTTATGTAGTCCAGCAGCTCTTCCAATTCGTTCGCGTTTTCTGAAAGGGCATCATAAGCGTCCTGATCGAACGGGATGTACCACTGTGAAGTCAGGTTGTGCTTATTGCCTTCGGTCCGTGTGTCCTTCAAGAGGTCCTCCGCCAGCAGCATCGTCGTTTCAGGTATCTCCAAAGCGATATCCCTTATCGAACTCAGCCATGGAGGACTTTTGAAGGGGTTCCTGAATGTCAAGAAGGACGTGCCAATAAATGCTTTAACTTCTGACGCGTCGATATTTCCGTCGCTATTTGTATCGATTTCCGGAGGATCTATCTCATCATCGATGTCTTCGAAATACTCCATGAAAGCCTCCGATGGTTCAAGATCATAAATGGTCAATGCTCTGGCGCTTGAAAGAGCACTGCCAACCAGCATTTTTAGAATCGCTATCTCTCCTTCATCGATTACGAGATAATCGTTCTCATCGAATCCAGGAGCGTACTCTATATCCAACCCCTGTGAGATCATGAACCAGAAATCGAGATCGAACACTGCGTCACCGCCATCGGGATCAACCTCGATCGAGACTATGTGATCACCTTTTGGCTTCTTCTCCAGGAAAAGGATATCCGAATAGAGACGGAAGTTTTCTGAGTAGGTTATGGAATCATTTTCACTCACTACTTCAAGTATCAGCTCTCTGTCGCTTTCAACAACTCCGTCTTCGTCCCAATCGAACTCATTTAGGAATACCTTTACTACAATACTCATCTCTCCGCTCAAATAGGAGATATCGTCCCAGACTTCCTGAAGGCTATCGGCGTAATTCTCCATTTCCTCCTGAAAATCGGTGATCTCCCCGCTGAGTGAATAATCGGAATTTTTGACTATGGGCCGACGAGAAGAAAGAGCATTTATCAGAAGCTGCGGTTTTCTAAGAATCAACGCCGATTTCAGCTTCATATTCAGTAGTTTTGCGCGCATGTCAGATGAAAGGCTCTGTGCGATTTGATCAGGATTCGAGACGAGGTTTTCGAAACTTGACAGTATTTCATCTCGATCCATTGTCCCTGCAATGTCAAGGGAACCAATCTGCGAATTGTATATGTCTAGAAGTTTCAGCAATTGCGGAATGGCCTTCATAGCTCCACGAATCGCGTGTCCTTCGGGATTCTCAGGATTCCTCTTCACGAAATCATCAATAACCTGTTCAAACTCTTCGGCAGTCTCTCCCGATAACTTGATCTCAGCCTCTTGACCTTCCGGAATGGGACTTACGTTGATCCGGAACTCTGCAACTCCGCTCTTGCCTTCATCACTTACGCTTACTCTCACTTTAAAAGGGCTGTTTTCGCTGTCACCGGGCAAAGACGTAAACACATAATCCCTTCCGACAATTCTGCCCGGTCCGCTGCTTATCGAGAATGATATCCCGTCGGAAACAGATGATAAAACAAACTGGCTAAGGCCAATAACAAGCTCCTCACCCTCCGTCACCTGTTGATCGGGAATTTCAACCTTGATCGCCCTAAAGAGAGAGCAACCACCGAGCGCTATCAAGGTGAATAGAGAAAGAAACACAAGGATCTTCTTGAACATTTCTTTTTCTCCCTTCTATATGATGGTATTGAATAACAGCATTTGGTTTACTTCATGAACCCTTTCGATTCAATCTTACACTTCATACTTAATACATAAAAACACAAAAAACTCTACTTGCGACTGCCATGAATCGTAAGGATAAGTTGCTAGATGCAAGTTGCAGTGTGCCAAGAAGGCGAA
>NZ_JWIM01000099.1:0-3906 GCF_002896535.1 Mesotoga sp. B105.6.4
TATCTTCTCTGTTTTATGGGTTAAAGTGATAAAGTCAAGGAAAATGGTTGTCCGTTATCGGTTCACCGTTCTCCGAGCAGAGCTTCAAGACCTATGAAGCTCTTTGGATGATGATTTTAGGTCCTCCTCCCTCAAGGGAGGATTTAAGATCAAGATCAACAGGAGTCAAATACAGGGTATACTGCCAAGGTTGAAGAAGCATAATATGATTTCTTTTAGCTCCTTAACTTATGGGTAATGATAGGCCTTGCCCGAACCAATAACTATCGCGTCGAATCTTCTGCTGTCCAATACTTTGCCCTCCTCTCTAGTTTAGGTTATTTAATATTTTGGCGTTGGTCAAATCTGACTGTCCTCAATCATCTACTCTTCTCTGATTGAGAGAAAAACCCTGTCTCCAGACATTATGGAAAAGATTCAGTTGTTGCGAACACAGAGTAGCAACGCAAAAAAGTGGGCATTATCTTCGTTCTCAGATTCTTAGGCTTAGGCGTGGATATGGTTGGTTTCTACTCTCAGGGTTAAGAATAAGACCCCCGATTCAGAGAACTGCTTTCTCTGAATCGGGAGTTCTTTCAAGCAATTAAAAGTTTCTTAACTATTTCTTAACCGTTAGGATTTAGTGCTGAATAGAAGGTCCATATGCGGGGAATGTCAACACGGTTCGTATATTGACTTGTGTCATTCCATCAACAATCAGTGGACTGGAAAAACCTTGCGCTCTTCCTATGCCAAATTCTTCAGAGATGATTGTACAATCTATCTTGAAGCCTGGTTCATATGGATGCATCATAATGGGCGCTGCGGAATGATAATGAATAATCATTGGATCTTTCCCGGAGGGAGTCCTATCGATATTGTAATCCCCATACACTAACATTGATCCAGCCGGAACAAACTTTCCCTGTTCGCCGCCATATTCGCCATAGAGAACGGTATCTTCCATGAGCATTACCATGAATCCACCGTCTCTAACAACCCAGCCTTCGGAAGGCACTTCTTCTCCTGAGCTTACATAGGCGCGGTACTCTTCTCTGGGATCGAAAGCAAATGGCATTGCTGAGGGGAGATTGGGACCAAACTGTTTCTCGAAATATGCATCTGCTTCAGCGTGAACTTCTGCAATCTCTTCGTCGCTTCGCCCCATTACATCTTTATGATACCACATCGAAAGATCTCCTTCAACCGGCGCTACATCTGCATTGTAGCGACCCGCTGCCATATAGACTATGTACTTGTCGAAGCCTTGAGGGGTTGGAGTTACTGCAAAACCCGTAATCGAAACTGCTAGTGCTGCGATAACAGTTAATATGATACTCACGGTCAGTTTTCTGGTCATTTCTATCCACCTACCTTTATTGAGATGAATTGATTGTATCAACCAATTACAGGTGGGTTCTGTAATCTGTACTACAAAACTGACAAATACGAGATGATGAGGTGTCTCACAAATCAAATAGATAGAATGAATGATATCCATAATCTTTCTCAATTAGCGATGGTTTAGGTGGTTGTGAATGACCACAATATTGTAAGTGAGAATCTTGAGGCCGACTGGTATATCAAAGTCTCTGTTCCTTGTGTACCATATGGATTCTGAACCATCAATGATATCTTCAAGTATGAATTGGTTCTCTCTAATTCTTCTTATCTAGGTTTGTATCTTGGTCAGCAACAAAACCAGCAACTACAGTATCTTTATCTTATCGTACTCTTTGTTCCTTCTCCTCTCATTCTTTACAGTTCCCTTTACAATGAACTTGTCCATCCTTGTGATAAGATTTATTCAGGCTTCCTTAAAATTCATAATTGATTTAATGCAATCATCATTGAGTCTTTTGGATGCTCTCCTTTTTGTAGCGCCCAAATATATCAGCAGCTAGTTGCTGATGAAGTTCAAAAGAGAATAGGCAGAGTTCGCAGAAGGTGATAGATATGAAGAGTAAGAATCTTTCAAACTTGAAAACGACGACCGGATCTAAACAGTTGATGAAATTGACCCTTATTTCAAAGCTCGACATTTTTCGCGACTTGTCCGATGAAGAAGTTGAGCAAGTTGAAGCAATGGTGAGAATGACTTACTGCAAAGCAGGACACGTGTTTTTCAGTCCCGATGAAAAGGTAGAGGTCTTGTATATGTTGAAGAAAGGTAAAGTACAGATCTACACGATCAATCAAGACGGGAGACGCCTTATCATAGATACATTGGGCCCTGGAACTTTTTTCGGAGAGATGTCACTGACTGCACAAAGTATGCAAGAATCTTTTGCTGAAGCTATCGAAGATTCGCTAATATGCGTGCTCGGTCGATCCGATATCGAGGCGTTGATTATGTATAAGCCTATCGTTGCAATAAGATTGCTCGACATCGTAAGTCAGCGATTACGTTTGACCCGCCTAAGGTTAGAAGAAACGGTGCTCCAGAGTGCCACAATCAGAGTATGTAGTACTCTTTTGAGACTGTCGCAGGATAGTCTTATTATAAGAATTACCCACCAAGAACTGGCGGACACTACTGGTCTTTTTCGAGAGACTGTAACCACAATTCTTGACGAACTTCAATTATCTGGAATACTTGAATTGTCTCGTAAGAAGATTTCGATCAAGGATAGATCGGAGCTGCAAAGGATAACAGAGATGTGATTCGAATCTCGCTCTTCAGGACTTTAACATCCCTAAGATTTCTCGACTCGTATCCTGGTTATTCCTGACCGAAAGGATAATGGATGAAGATCTCGGGGTCAGACACGCCCTGATCGTTTACATCTGTGTTTCTGTCTCCATATACTAGGAAACGGGGCCCCGACTTCGACTCAATTTGCAGAAAGTGATCCGGCTGGTTCGGATAGAATACGGTTCCTATTGAAGCCGCGCTGCTGTTGCCAAAAGGCAGAACAATTATCCTGCCGCTCTTCACCAAAGCGTTTTCAACGAATATTGTCGCGGCTACGGTTCCTGCGATCTCCATTGGATGTGTACCACCCATAAGTAGAAAAGTGGGTCCGGGAACTCCGCTGTCCATGTAATAGACTGGAGTATCCATGTTCGTTCCCTTGAGAGGTTCGAAGTAATCCGAGAGCCATCCGGTGCTCGTTACACCATAACCTGCACGAATGTCAGGCCTGAAAAAAATTGCCATCGAAAATGATGCAACGAGAACCAGCATGAAGATGATAAGAGTTTTTCTCATTTGCTATTACCGCCGATCGTTTAGAGAAAAGCAAGGGGCCTAAGGCCCCTATAATCTATCTCACAAAGAATTCATTGAGAACTTCAACTAGATCCACTGTCTTTTCGAAAAGCTTGAGGGGAATGGATCTCTCCTCACTTATCTTGGTGAACAAATCGTCTTGATTAGCGTCGACTTTAGCAAATAGAGCGTCGGCATATGGCGCTAGAGCCTACAGGATTTCATCGGATGAAGAGTCTCTCCGAGACTCTCCTTGAAGGTTGTCAACGATTATTTTGGTTCCGTAATCTTTGGCCTTCCGAGCGAGAAGCAAGACTCTCTGAAGTTCCGCGTCAATCTCTATCCCTGCAGCTCCTAGACCCCTTCCACTTGCGCCAACGACTATCATTAGCGTTTTGTATCTTTCAATTTCAAACTGATCGGCGTTAAGCAGCTTTTCGAAAGTGTGTTCGATCTTCGCCATTTTGGCTACGACAGTTAACTGAAGGGCACCGGGAGACTGACCAGCGGAGGTCACTATCACCGGCTGCTCGAACCTTACTTGCTCATTTTCCTGCGCAAAGCAGGCAATACAGACGATCAGCAATCCAACTATTAGTATCGTTCTTCTCATGATCATTCTCCTCAATACTCAGGAGCTGAGGCCTCTCCTTCTCTTCTGAACCTAATTTCCCGGACAAATTATACCTATGAGTTTGGTTGAATCTTCAGACTCT
>NZ_JWIM01000100.1:0-6969 GCF_002896535.1 Mesotoga sp. B105.6.4
GCATTTTCCAATAGTGTGGTTGCTCTCTTCAAGTAAGAAATAAAAGGCAATTCTTCTTTGGGAAGTCTTACTCCAATCGGTCTCACCTTGGGATAGAACTTCCCTATTGCAACATCCATATGAGCAGCGTCATCTATTAGCTCTACCTTCCCTTCATCTATTTCTGGAAAGGAAGCGCCTAGGTCGAGAAACTCCCTCGCGTAAACCAATTCTTCTCCCGAAATGTCATGTAAATAATGGAGTCACTAAAAACATTTGTCCCCAAACGTTGATCCTCAAAGGATATTGTATTCCCGTCGTGTCACAAGGCAGAGGCGAAACGGCGTCTCAGAGTATAGCTCAAATGAATCAGCCTCTTTCCGTCGCCTTTCTCAATACCGTGAAACCATACGGATCTAACGACACGGTACAAGAATCGAGCCTCGCAGACCCCCAAAGCAGAACATCATAAGGCTTTCCAATTTTGTATTCTCTTGGAACGGGTGAGTTGTTCAGACAAACAACAACCCGTTCATTCCCGTACTCTCTCTCGAACGTGAAAAGCCCATTTTCGGCGATACGGGGTATGAAAGCTCCCTTTTTCAGAGCCGGACTGGTTTGTCGAAGCTCTATGAGCCTTTTGTAGAACTCAAGAAGTTCCCGGTCCCAGAGCTTCTCATCCCATATCATCGACCTCCGACAGTCAGGATCGCTACCGCCTTCAATGCCTATCTCGTCGCCGTAATAGATCGCAGGAACACCCGGGTAGGTGAATAAGAACAACAGGATGAGTTTAAGTATCTCCTTCCTCCCGTTGCAGAGTGTGGTGATTCTGGGGCGATCGTGGCTGTCTATCATGTTGTACATCGCATAGTTCGCCCAGTCGGGGTAGCTACGCCGCAAGACGTATAGCTTTTCTGCAAACGTCTTGGCGTCGATGTTGTTGAAGACGAAAAAGGAGAGAAGATACTTTCTCAAACTATAGTTCATCCCTCCATCCAGATAACCTCCCTTGAACCAGGAAGTCCCAAGATGAAGAAGCTCGCCGAGAACGTAAGCGTCCGGTTTCATCTCTTTGGATCTCTCTCGAACGGCGCGTACAAAATCGGGATGCAGATATTCCACAGTGTCGAGCCGCCAGCCGTCGATATCGGCCTTCTCGAACCAGTATCGGACCACGTCAAGTAAATAATCTCTCACCTGAGGGTTGGAAAGATCGAACTCGGGCATCTTTCCGTAGCCGGCAAAACAACGGTAGTTCGGTTCGGGGCTCTCGACAACCGGAATCGAGTCAATGTGAAACCAGCTCCAGTAGCGGGACTCTTTACCCCTCCTCGTCGCATCGACGAAGAACGGGTGTTCAATACCGCAATGGTTGAAAACTCCATCCAGCAAGATCCTCATCCCCCTCGCATGCAACTGCTCGACCAAGTCGATGAGGGCCTCATCCCCGCCCAGGGTTTCGTCTACTTTGAAGTAATTGCGGGTGTCGTATTTGTGGTTCGAAGGCGCATCGAAGATGGGAGTCAGGTATATGCAGTTGACTCCAAGCTTCTGTAAATAATCGAGCTTATAGATGATTCCTTGCAGGTCCCCTCCGTAAAAGCGATTCCTCTCGGGCGGGGCCCCCCAGTCAAGAGTATCTGGAGGATCGTTGTACGGTTCACCGTTGAAGAAAGAGTCGGGAAATATCTGATAAATAATGGCATCGTTTGCCCATTCAGGCGGTTTGAGCTGCATTTACATCCTCCTTTTTACTCTTTGACCGCTCCGCCTGTCAAGCCGGAGACGATTTGACCCTGCAACGAATAGAAGATCGCCACTATAACCAGCGAGCCGAGGACTCCGGCCGCGGCGAAGGGTCCCCACCTGTCGTCGTAATGCTGACCGACGAACAGACGTAATCCCACTGCCAGGGTGTACATGTTGTCACCCTTGAGCAGGGTACTCGCGATCATGTATTCGGAATAAGTGGCGATGAATTGAATAATGAAGACGACAACGAGAATGGGCTTGGTCAGTGGCAGCACAATACTCAGAAACGTTCTGAAGGGTGTGGCTCCGTCGACAAAGGCCGCCTCTTCCAGAGAGCGTGGAATACTGTCGAAATATCCCTTCATGAGCCACGTGTTGAAGCCTATCGCTCCTCCCAGATAGACGAAAATTAGCCCTGCGTGAGTGTTGAGACCGAGTAGCGGAAGGTTCTTGCTGAACCACGCCATAATCAGGAAGATCGCCGTCATTCCCAGTGTCTGTGGAAACATTTGAACCAGGAGAATCATCAACAACCCAGCTCTCCTTCCGCGAAAGCTGAACCGTGAAAAGGCGTACGCCCCCAGCGCGCACAGAAATACGCTTATAGACGAGGTCACGAAACAGATTTTCAAGGTGTTCCACATCCACATCGTGAATACCCTGTTGGCGCCAAAGAGAAGACTTGTGTAATTGTCGAGGGTCGGTTTGGCCGGGAATATACCCGTCGAGTTGATCGAATTGGCCGGATTGAAAGAGGTGCCTATTATGAAAAGCGCCGGAAAGACTGCAAACACGATCGCAATCCAGATCGCGCCGTGTCGCATTATCCTGCCGATAACATATCTAGCGGTCCTTTTATATCTCATTGGCAACATCCTCGAGCACTCTGGTCCTTCTAAAGCTAATGATCGATATAGTAACCACGATCGCGAAGATCACCACAGATACCGCGGCCGAGAGCGCCATTTCGCTTCCCTCTCTTCCTGAGAAGGCCAGTTTGTAGGCATAAGAGATAAGGATATCGGTCGCGCCAGCGACATCTCCGATTCCCATAACCGGATGGCCTTCGGTGAGCAGCCAGATCACCGTGAAATTGTTGAAAGTCGTCGCGAATGAACCTATAAGAAGCGGAGCCAGCGTCACGATCACCAGTGGAAAGGTCACCTTCCTGAACTTCTGCCAGCTCCCAGCACCATCAATCTTCGCCGCTTCAAGAAGATGTGGTGAAATCGCCTGTAAAGCTCCTAACGAAACCAGCATCATGTAAGGAAATGTGAGCCAGATGTTGGTAAGTAACACCGAGAATCTCGCCCAGAAGACTGAGTCCAGCCAGGGTATAGATATACCGGCAAGGTTTCTGAGCATCCTGTTGAAAAAGCCGAACTCGCTGCTATAAAAACCGTACCGCCAGACCAGCAGAGAGATGAAAGATGGCATCGCGTACGGAACGATCAGAAGGGATCTGTAGAGTTTTCTAAACCTTAGCTTGCTGTCGTTCAGCATCATGGCCAGAAACAGGCCGATGACAAAGCTGATAAGAACCGTCAAAAGCGACCATTCGATGGTCCAGATGAAGACCCCGAAGAAGGGCTTCCTGTATTTTTCGGTGTTTATTATTCTCAGATAGTTTTGAAGACCGACATATTCCGTCCAGCCTGGATCCAGAGCCTCTCCGTCGCTCGTGATGAATCGTGCCTTTTCGGATCTGTAAGTCTTCCCGGTTTTTAGATCGGTCAGTGTGTCGGTAGCCTCGTCGTAAGCGTACTGATGTTCGTACTGTCTGAACTCGCGCAGGGTACTTAGCCTCAGAAAGCCGTTACCGTATGGGATTCTTAATTTCTGCAACAGAGATACGTTTGTGGCGATCTTTGACCCCTCCATAATATTCCACTGACCAATCCTGTCGGGCGTTCCGTCCAGATCGTTATCAACTATATCGAATTCGCCGGGATCAAGAATCTCTCCATTCATATCCACAAGAAGTTCTTCATCAGATTTCAGCAAGAGAAGCATAATGTCCGAATCGTTCCCGTATGCCTTGAAACTGTATTTTTCGGCATCGGGCCGCAGGTATTCGCGGTTGAGAAAGAGATTTATCGCGTCATCTTTCCCTATGACGTGGCCAGTAGAGTAGTTGGTGAAGGAGAGATACACGTTGTAAAGGATCGGAAGAACGACCATAGCCGTCAAGAAAAAGAGTCCAGGCAGGAGGTATCTCAAAGGGTAGCTCTTCTTTGTAAAGACAACTGCATTTACTACCACCAGCAACACGACTCCAGTTATCGAAAGGTACAGATCGCCCGAGATCACGAAAAATGTGCACGCAAAAATGGCGAGCGCGTTGAACAGTGACATCATCGTTATTTTGATAAGAAATCCCAGAAAACGTCTCTCCACTACTTCCTCCATAAACTGTATCCCCCGGAATATTCATCTCAGATCTCTCTTCTATTGTTCACACTTTCTGCATCCTTTGCCGGGGGATACAGATCTACTTGCATTCGTCAGTTGGAAAAGGTATCTTCGAGCACTTTTGCAGCCTGCCTTAGAGCTTCATGGGGAGAAAGCGTCTGGTTGCAAATCAAAGTCATTGCATCCGTCCAGACAGACCAGACCGTGTTCATCTCCGGGACATTTGGAATCGGCATGCCGAAAGAGATCGATTCTGCGAAGGCATTCATGATGGGATCGTCCCTGGTCTCTTCGAAAGCAGGTATAAATGCCGATGGTCTCGGGTCCATTTCAAATATCTTCAGCATCGACTCTTTGGTTGCATACTGGTTCTCGATGAAGTCCTGTATAATTGCCTTGTTGGGGGAGTACGCGTTGACCATGATGCCTGACACGCCTACGAAAGGCCGTGGCCGTTGCCCGCATATTGTCGGTATGGGTGCAACTCCAACGTTTACTCCTCCGCTTTCTGCGATGGGGATACTCCAGGGTCCGGTGATTACCATTCCCGCCTTTCCTTCGGAGAGAAGTCCCGTCATAGTCTCCCAGGGTATCTCTCCCGGCATGAGACCCTCCTCGATCAACCAGTCTATAAGAGTCGCTCCCAAAATCATGCCAACGGAGTCAAGACCGATATCGTCCATCAATAGTGTTCCCTCCGGACTCTGCCCAAATATATATCCTCCAAGGGCCGAAAGCACCGGGAAGCTGTTATAAGGGAAGGGGAGTTCGACGATAAATCCGTACTGCCCGATAGCGGGGTTGGTAATCTCTCTAGTGATAGCAATCAACTCATCCCAGGTCTGAGGAGGCTCAGGAACGAGATCTTTGTTGTACAGCAGGGCGACCCCCTCTCTGCTGTAAGGGACACCGTAAAGCTTTCCTTCGAAGGACATGGCATCGATAGTCACGGGGTCGAACTGCAAGAGAAGATCTTCAGGAAGGTCGATAGCGGCGATGGTACCATTGCGGACGAGTCTTCCTATCCAATCGTGAGCCCCAACGATTAGATCGGGGCCCTCGCCCGCGGGAGAGGCCGTGACAACCTGTTCGGTAATCGCATCCATGGTCATTTCGTAGACCGTCACGACTATTCCAGTCATTTCAGTGTAGTCATCAGCGAGTTCCTTGAAGATCGGAGTTCTCGTGTCATCTGCCCAGATTATCAGCTGTCCATCGACAGTGGCAGTTATCACCGAACCCAGCAATAACATCGAAACCGTTAGAACGATCAGAACCTTTCTTTTCATATTCTCCTCCTTTCTATAGCCTGGAATTTCTCCAGGCTCATGCGGATTCACGTTCCACCATTTCAGGCTTCAAGCAGACACTCTCGACTTCCTTTCCAGGTCTCTCGAGGCGTTCGAGCATCATATCTACGGCTTTCTCCCCCATCTCTTCTATCGGTTGCCTTACCGTGGTGATCCCCCAGTCTCTGGCGACCGATTGATCGTCGTAACCGACCAGCTTCACATCCCGACTGATGCGAAGACCTCTGAGCTGGGCCTCCCGCATAACTCCAAATGCGTAAAGATCGCTCATGGCGAAGATGTTGAAGGGAGGCCGATCGTTGTCGAAGATATCGCGGGCCGCGAGAGCTCCGGCGCTCCAGCTGAAATCGTAGGAGTGAACGTTTCTCTGCGGAAGGCTTTTCCCGCTTTCGAGGAGCGCTTTCTGAAAACCTTTGAATCTTGAGTTGAAGACGGGCCAGAAGCCCGAATCTATCGATTCCTGCATCATTATGACGTGTGTGCTTCCTTCTAGGTGCGAGAACTTCCTTCCTACAAGGTATCCTCCGAGCTCGTTGTCTATGTAGATCGAGTCGTACAGGGGCGAATAGCTGTCAACAAGGACCGTTGGACCTTCGAAGGGTTTACTGAAAGATGAAAAGAGATGCTCGATATCGAACGAGCAAAGAAATATTCCTGCCGCGTCTGAACTGGGGACGTCATGCAACATGACTTTCGAGACCCAGTCCCTTTTGAGAACCGGAAACAGCATCATGGAGTACAACTGCGCTCTGAGCTTCCCTTCCATGCTCTTAATGAGTCTTTCATAGAACTCCGTACCGATCATTGGGATCACTATGCCAACTGTGGAGGATCTTCCACCGGCCGTTCTCCGCGCGTTCTGGTTTGGGCGGTAACCGAGCTTCTCTATCACTTCAAGGACTCTCTTTCTCGTTTCCCTATTAACATTCTGGCTTCCGTTGATTACCCTTGATACTGTTCCTCGCGATACTCCGCTGAGTCTGGCAACATCCTCTATCGTTATTGGCTTCATAATCCTACTCCTCTGCCAAAAAAGACACGTTTTGAATAATGTGAGGGCTCACAATACTATATCATAATTAGCAAACAAGAGTCAAATTTTGCTATTGAGAAAGCGCAATTTCGATTAGTAGCATGTACACACATTCATAGGAATCTATCTTGTCACTAATTACTAACAGCAATTAACAACAGTCTAGAATGCAGCGCTAAACTGTGAGCGCTCCCAGCACAAAAAACAATATTCCTCAGAGCAATCTTAAGCTTGAGCGCGGAGTCGTCTTAGAAGAAGCAAAACTAGAAGACAAATTGAAATCGTTTATGAGCTCATTGCGGAGTCACGGGCTCACAATCTTCTTGTCATGAGAGTGTATGATTCAGCATCCTGCCGGCTTCGGAAAATGGAGAACCGTTGACGTCGGACCTATTTTGATTGAATGAAGAACTACGTTGCCGAAATGTAAATAACGGAGTCTGTCCCTATTATCTTCTCTCGACCCATACAAAGAAACTA
>NZ_JWIM01000027.1:0-1344 GCF_002896535.1 Mesotoga sp. B105.6.4
AATGATTTCTTTAACCCCACGGGCTCTTACACCGCGCTTCTTTTGGAATTCACCAGCTGACAGGCTAGTTTCTTCCGATTATTCGACCACGGTGGTAAAAGAACCCGTGGTTTTTTGCTTTTTTTGTTCAAATTACTAGACTAATCGGAGGTAAATGATTACTGGTGAAGTAACTAACGTTCAGAAAGGAATAATAGAAGTGCTCTCTGATACAGGGGATTACTTTCGGTGTCTTCTAGGGGGTAAGCTACTGAGAAAAGAGAGGACCGAGAAGAATGAAGTCACCGTCGGAGACAAGGTCGTTTTCGGAACTCTTCAGAGAGAGCGAGGTGTCATTACAGAGGTTCTTCCAAGAAAAAAGTGTCTCGTGCGAAGAGGTGCAGGAAAAAGAGGGAGTCACTTGGATCAGGTGATCGCGGCCAACGTGGATCAGGTCTTCATGTTGTAGCAGTAAAGGATCCTCCTTACCGCAAGAGCTTGATCGAAAGATACATCACTGCGGCGAGAGGACCCGATCTAGATGTCATGATCGTCTTCAACAAAGCCGACCTTGGTATTGAAAAAGAGGCAGCCGATGATATTCAGAACTATCGCGAATTGGGTTATCAGGTCTTTCTCACGAGCACTTTGACCGGGCAAGGCCTGGAAGAAGTGAAGGAGAGCCTCAAATACAAATCCTCCGTACTCGCTGGCAGTTCCGGTGTCGGAAAGTCTTCCCTAGTAAACGCGATTTGCAGGAGCAATGTGAAGACCGCTGAGGTAAGTGATTCTACCCATAAGGGAAAACACACGACAACCTCATATCAAGTAAACCTTCTTCAAGATGGCGGAAAATTGATCGATGTTCCCGAAATGAGAGAGTTTGCAATCAGTGGAACGGAAGGGCTTGACGAAGTCTTTGAGGATATCGCCGAACTCTTTGCCAAGTGCAGGTTCAGAGACTGCATTCACACTGTCGAGCCAGGATGTGCCGTTCGGGAGGCTGTGACAAACGGAATTCTTGATGAGAAAAGACTGCGAAACTACTCGAAGATGAAGAAGGAATCGTGTGGCTCTTGATTCCGAACTAAATGGAGGAGTACAGATAGTTGTTGAATAAAGCCTAGTTATTCAAGTGATCGGGCCATAATTGCTTTTTAGCAATAGGTTCTAACGCTTGCTCCTTTTGCTCACTGCTAAATTGGCAGGCCCTGCTTGAAAAAGGCAAAGATTGAGTAAAGACATCTCAAGTCCTTCCCGGAACTCCGTTTCTTACAAGCGCATAGTGAATTGAGAATGCGGTGGTACGGCTGGCATTCTTTTCGTTTTTTCCCTTGTTTAGTCTGAAGTTCCCAAACTGAACAA
>NZ_JWIM01000101.1:0-2138 GCF_002896535.1 Mesotoga sp. B105.6.4
GCATCACTTCCTGGGATGTACTTCCCAGCATCACTTCTTGAATTGACCCGCGCCGTTTCGGTGCTTTACGGACGTGCAAGCAGGAGTATGCAAATTCTTGAGCAAATGCTTAGTGACACTCACGTGTGTTAATTTGTCATAGTGATTGATATAATTCTTGTTGAGCAAGAGGAGGTATTTTGTTGAAAGAAGGTAGCGTCAGTTTTAAAATCGTTGACCTCAATTCTTGGAGGAAATTAGGAGTGGCTGCGCCCGGAAGGAATGAGAAGTACTGGTTTGTCAATCATTTGGGCGAGGAGTGGCTCTTTAAGATACCGAAGGTGGGTACCACAGAACATGTATCTGAGAAACTGGCATATGAAATTGCGCAGCTGGTTGGAATTGAAGCTGCAGAGACTGAGTTTGCCACATATAAGGGGAGACTCGGTACAGTTAGTAAGAACTTCGTTGAAGTCGACAAGGGAGAGAACCTGATAGAAATGTTGGATCTGATTCAGAAGATGCAACCAGGGTATGATCCCGAATTAATGAAAGATACGTGGACAGGTAGGGAGTATTCTCTTGAGCTTGTAATTGACGTAATTCGGGCAATAAAAGAAGCACTTACAATCAATGTCAAGCAGTATTTGATTCTTGATGCTCTGATAGGCAACAGCGATAGACACCATGGGAACTGGGGAATAATATATAGCGCCTTCATATGACCACAGTGCATCGCTTGGTTCGAAGATAAGGGAAGAGGACATTGAGAATATTCTGAACGATAGGAGACGCTTCATGGCAAATGTTGAAACGAAGGCAAAGTCCCTACTGGTATTCTCCGGAAAAAGAAAAGTCACACAGAAAGAATTGCTGATTCACATTAGAGACAATTTTGCGGACGGTGAGTTAGTCAGAACAATACTTGGCATGACAAGTAAGATTGACAGAACCAACGTGAATGCTATAATTGATCGAGTACCTTTTGAGATACTTAGCAGAAGAAAGAAAAACTTCTTGTTGGAACTGATTATCGCAAAAAGGCAGTTGGTAGAGGAAGTGTTTGCATGAGAAAAGCAGTGCTGTATTATAGAGCAGAACCAGACAGGAAGATTCCCATTGGATTCTTGGTTTTTGATGGGAAACGTTATTCATTCGAATATGATGAGACTGCTCTGAAGAACTCAGAGACTTCAAGCTTGATCGACATCCTACCGTTTAGTAGGCAGAATGTCACATATAGTAACAAGCTTTTTCCTTTCTTCTCGAGGCGTTTACCAGATAAGAAGAGAAAGGACTACCATACCATTCTTGATAGATTTGGGATCAGGAACAATACTGAGCTTGAGCTGCTTTTTGTGAACAACGGCAGATTACCGACCGACAACTTCGAGATTACCGAGATCAAATAGACTTCAAAAGCGCCTTTTGCTTTGATAATAACCCTGTGCCTTCTCTAGCACCTGCTGTTCCCTTAGCTAAGAACGTGGACGAGCAGCGTCGGAACGAAAGATCCGCTCTACGCTTAAGAAAATAGACCCGCTGAACGCTGCAAAGAGCGGAGAAAGAGCATTTAGGAGAGTTCGCTTCGCTCATGACAAGCGAGAGCGAGAATAGGGACTGACGATTCTCCTGGCGTCTGTCCCGTTTTTCGCGTCCTCTTGCCCTCTCTTTCTCTCTCTCTCTCTCTTCCTCTCTGCTCTTCCTTCTCTTACCAGACCCTAGACCGCAAACTTCACACCCGGTTCTTCGTCTCGTCCTCTCTCTTCTCGTGTTTTCGCTCTAAGGACGGGTCCAAGTTCTTTTGCGAACCATCAAAGATAATCACTTAGATACTGGGATGGGGTCTTGCAGTTAACATTGCTGCCTAGCGCACTTTGCAGACAAAGCTTGTCTCCTGTTATAAGCAAGGCATCACGAGCTGCCGCCAATGAGATAAAATGATTGTCTGGAAGATCTGTGCTGAAACTAACTAACTGGAAGTCATCGACAATCTCCACCATCTCAATATAGTACTCTATGAAGTTGGAAAGACCCTCTAAATCAACGTTTCTGTACTTTTCCTTTTCTTTAAGTTTTGATATAAATCTTCTCAACTCTTGTGGGAAAATTCCTGGTTCGATTACCCCCTGCTCGAGTGCCTTCACGACGACCATGCT
>NZ_JWIM01000102.1:0-1015 GCF_002896535.1 Mesotoga sp. B105.6.4
CAAGAGTTTGTTCAACTTCTCTTCAGTAGCCCTGAGTAAGTCTTCTCTCGTTCTCCTTCTCTCCTCTGCAAGAAAGGGATTCCTGCAGACTATTAACCTCTCTCCAGGATAATCGGGGGAGTCTATCTCAAGAAGGTCTCTCTCGTCAAATAAGCTCAGCTGTAACTTCCCATTCTCGAATAGACTCTTTATTGTAGGCCCTCTGAAGGCACTGATCCAGTCAACCCCACCTAGAGCCTTCAATCCTTCTATCTGTCCTTGCGTTAACATACCTCTGTCTCCAACCACGACGAACCTTCCTACTTTGAACTCTTCCTTTATCTTGTCTACCTGTTCCCCTATCGTCTTGGTGTCACTTGTACATCCCGGATATACCTGTATGGAAATAGGTACACCCTTCGAGTCTGTCATGAGTCCATAGACTATCTGTTTCTTCCCCTTCTTCCTGTCTCTGTTATAACCATAACTCGCAAGCTCACAATGACTCCCTTCATAGTAACTCGAAGAGACATCGTAAAGAACAAGACCGCCTTCACTTAAATGTCTCTGCGCAAGTTTCCTTTCTATCGTCTCTTGCCTTTGTAGCAACCAGTCCAGGGCAACATATAACTCATCTTCATCTGCATCTTCCACAGAGAACTCTTCGGGAATAGTGGTATTATCCCACCAGCGTATTGTGGAAAGCTTCGTCTGAGGGTTTATTATCCTTGCAGCTATCATAGCCTCTACTAGATCGCTTTCTCTACTCCTTCGAGAAGAAAGCAATTCGGAAATACCTAGATCCTCCATTACCTTCCTTATCACCGCAACATTACCATGTGCCCTCGAACGAGTAATCTCTATAGCCTCTTCGGAAGGAAGAAAGACTCTTCCCTGGAGACTCTCTTTGACTAATTCTCTAGTAACTTCCGGCAATTCAGTGAGATTGGCAATGGTTTGCTGTTTCACTTTACCGTCTTCGCGATAACTTCTTCTCAGAAGATAAGTGAAGTATTCTCTGTCCTTGTACTTACTC
>NZ_JWIM01000034.1:0-80569 GCF_002896535.1 Mesotoga sp. B105.6.4
AAGGAAGAAAGCACTCTATATAGCCTTAGGAGTATCCCTAAATGGCCACAAAGACATTTTAGGTATGTGGATAAGCGAAACAGAAGGAGCAAGCTACTGGCTAAGCATTCTAAACGAATTGAAGAATCGCGGAGTTGAAGACGTAGCAATCTTCTCAATAGATGCATTAAGCGGAATGGAAGAAGCCATAGAGGCTGTATATCCATTCTCAGAGGTTCAGAAGTGCATAGTTCACCAGATAAGAAACACCATGAGATATGTAACCTGGAGGGATCGTAGACCTCTCGCACGCGATCTAAAGACAGTTTATCAGGCACCAACAAGAGAGGCGGGATGGAATGCATTGCTTGCATTAGAAGAGAAGTGGGGTGACAAATACCACTTGTCAATAAAAAGCTGGAAGGAAAACTGGGAATCTCTCTCAACCTTCTTTCAATATCCAGAGGAACTGAGAAGATTGGTTTATACAACTAATCCCATTGAATCAGTTAATAGACAACTGAGGAAGGTAACGAAGAATAAGGGAGTCTTTCCTACGGATACTTCTCTCTTAAAGATGGCTTATCTAGCAATAATAAATATAACAAAGAAATGGACAGTAAGAACCCTTGAATGGTCAAAGATCCTTACTCAACTTGTGATAAAGTATGAAAGATTAGCTAAGTACATAAGCTGATTCTTAAACCCATTACAAAAAAGGGGTTTACACAAAAAAAGAGACAGAACCTGCACGGGATCTGCTCTTCCTAACCAAGTCTCGATAACCCGCTTCTATCAACCCGATCTTTCTAACCCGCACTTAGTAACCCGTTCCTAGACTAGGCTCTTCCGGCCGGCGCAAGCCGGACTGGCCTGCGCAGCAGACTGGCCTTTGCGAAGAAAAGACTGGCCACCGAAGGTGACTGGCATTTATTTCCCTCCTGCGCAGCAGCATCACTTCCCCGGATGCTCCTCCGGGCATCACTTCCTGGGATGTACTTCCCAGCCTCACTTCCCGACGAAGTCGGCCTCGCCTCCTGCCGAAGGCAGCATTGTGTCTTCCAACTGCTGTCTCACATGCATTACGTCCATAAATCAATCTTGGTATAATCAAGAATCGCGATAATGTCTGGAATTCTTGCAGCTTCTGCAGGGGAGGTGAGTCTTTGAGATCGAAAGTGGGTAACGCAACCGTCTATGCTATTCTTGGAATTCTTTTGGGAACTCTTGCTCTTTTAGACTATCTCTTCCCGTTGAATCACATGCCCGTACCTGACGGACCTCATAAGGTCGGTTTTCGTTCTTTCGAAGTGACGAATCCCGAACCGATTGGAGTTGCTGGAATAAGCTACTCGGATTCAACGAAGATAGGTCTGGATATCTGGTATCCGGCAGATGAGATTTCCGGTTATGAAAGAAAGGGTTGGATAGACAATGATCCGATTATCTTTGAGGGGTTCGAGATAATGACCGGTTACCCGAAGGGACTGTTCGAGCATCTATACCGAGTACGAACTAATTCGTTCATAGGCGCGCCTCCATCCATGAACTCGTCTGGCTGGCCCATTATCATATTGCTTCTCGGTTGGTCGTCAATAAGTGAATTACATACCTCCCTGGCCGAGTCCCTGGCTAGCAGCGGATATCTTGTCGCAGGAATAGAGCACCCGGGCGCCTGTGCAGTAGTGACATTTTCGGACAATAACGTCTACTATTTTTTGGGAAACGACCTTCTTGACGGTTTGCCTGAAGGCACAAGAGAGAATAAGCTCAGGTTTCTGTCGGAGTATCTTTCTCGTGATATAGACTATGTAATTGAGTTTCTAAAAGAGATGAATGAAGATCCTTATTCAGATTTCTATGAAAGATTGAATATGGAGGACATCGGTCTCTACGGCCATTCCGGAGGCGGGAGCGTTGCCTTACGGTACGCGCTTTCAAACGAAGAAGTTCCGATGGTCCTGGCCGATCCTACCCTTGAAGGCTTCACCATTGAGGAATTGGTTTCAGGGCTTTCAAATCCAGTATTATTGATGACTTCAAGTGAATGGGAATCCGGTGTCAATGGCGAGTTTCTTTCAATGGTTTCGAAAGATTCTGCCAAATCGAACTACAACTTAAGCATAAGCGGCATGAGACATGTCGACTTTGCAATGGTCAGAAATCTCTCTCCACTAACTTACTTCTTCGGCGAGACAGGAAGGTTCATGAACAAGAGAGACGCGGTAAATTACCTGGACAGCGCGGTGAAGTTCTTCTTTGATAGTATCTTTTTCGGAAGAAGCATAGAGGCGCTTTTCAAGCTCTCGGATTCCGTGCCCGAATTCTCTTTGAGTGAGTATTAGTCTCTTCTATTGAAGTCATATTCTCTATTTATCAGTAGCTCGGCCATTTTGAAGTCGAGAGGAGTAGTTATCTTTGGGTTTGGAGCGATCGAGTCGACAGTAACCACTCTGCCGCCAAATCCTATGAAAAGTTGCGCATCATCAGTTGAGCAATGAATCCCTTCTTCGGCTGCTTTTCTGTGTGCCTGCAGGATTTCGCAGAACGTGAAGGTCTGTGGGGTCTCTGCCCGTCTGAGATTACTTCTATTAGGAACGTCGACCACCACTTCATCTTCCACCAGATAGACTGTATCTGTTGCTTTCTCAGTTACTACGACTCCCGTTCCGGGTGTAATAAGTCTAAGGATCTCCGGAATTTGCTCTTTCGAAAAGAAAGGTCTTGCTGCATCGTGGATCATGACTATCTCTGGTCTGATTGTTTCGCAGAACAAAAGCCCGTTTTGAACTGACTCTTGCCTTGTCTCTCCTCCAGAAACTACACTTACTGAGTTTATTCCTCTTTTCTCGAGAATCCTCCTTGCCTGACCTAGCCAGTCTTTGTGAACGATCAGCACAATGAAATCAACATAAGCAGATCCGTGAAATACTTCCACGGATCTGACGAATATCTCTTTTCCTGAAAGAGGCATAAACTGTTTTGGAAGAGAGGAATGCATTCTCAGTCCTAGACCGCCTGCTACTATTAGAGCCCCAGTTTTCATCTAAGTAAATGAACCACAAGTCCACTGCGCAGTTTTGGTTCGAACCAGGTTGATTTCGGAGGCATTATCCTTCCCTGATCGGCGACAGCCAAAAGCTCCTCCATCGAAGTGGGGAACATTGAGAACGCGACCGCCCAGCCATTCGCTATTCTGTTCTCAAGAGCCTTCAGTCCTCTTATTCCTCCTACGAAGTCGATTCTGGAATCCTCTCTTGGATTGTCAATTCCAAGAATGGGATCGAGAAGATTCTTCTGAAGAATGTCTACATCGAGGCTTGAAACAGGATCGCTTTCATCAAAAGTACCCTCTCGGGCCGTCAATCTGTACCACTTGCCTGTCAGACACATTCCAAATTCGTGTCTCTTAAGAGGCCTGTATGGAATATCGGGAGCTTCTTCAACATCGAAAGCCTTGCTTACCTTTTCGATGAAATGCGATTCGGTCATGCCGTTCAAATCCTGAACGACTCTATTGTAGTCCATTATCTTTAGATGAGAATGGGGAAACGCAACGGCCATGAAAAAGTTGTATTCTTCGTTCCCAGTATGTGCTGGATTTTCCTTCTTGAAAAGCTCTCTTACCCTGGAAGACGAAGCTGCTCTGTGATGACCATCGGCAATATACATGCACTCGACACTTGAAAACGCAGCTCTCAGTTCATCGACTTTCTCTCTTTCCTTTACTGCATAAAGTCTATGTTCAACATCATTTTCATCGATAACACGCATTGATAATGGCAGTTCCTTGGAGTATCTCTGAAGAATCGTCTCAAGCCCTTCATTTGCTCGGAACGTCAGGAAAACCATGCCCGTATTTGCACCGGTGGTTCTTATGTGTTTAACTCTGTCCTCTTCCTTGTCCTGCCTCGTTAGCTCATGTTTCTTTATGAGGTCTTTCTGATATTCATTTACACTGGCTCCTCCAACCACTCCGATCTGAACGTGGTCTTTCATCTTCTGCCAATAGATGTAGTACATCGGCTCATCTTCCTGCACGAGAATTCCATCCCGGATCATTCTATCAAGGTTATCCCTTGCCTTCAAATAGATCGTGTCGGCGTAATGATCGGTTTCCATTGGAAGGTCGATTTCTGCCCTAATCACATGCATGAAACTCTCGGGACTCCTCCCGATCTCTCTCGCTTCTTCAAATGAAACAACATCGTATGGTGGGCAGTTCACCTTTTGCGCCATTCCTTCTGCAGGTCTTACTGCTCTAAATGGTCTAAAATCAGACAAAGCCTATCCCTCCTTAACAAAGCGCGTGAAATAACCTTTCTGGAGATCAAACATCTCTTCTCCACCATTATCGTATCCTTCATGAGTGTACCCTAGAACATGTAGGACGCCGTGAATGAGAATGTAGTATAGTTCTTCCTCAAAAGAATTGTCGAACTCAGCAGCTTGCTCAGAGATTCTGTCAAGCGAGATTACTATATCACCAATAGTTTCCTCTTCCAAGCCATACTGGAAAGAAAGAACATCGGTTGATTCATCTTTGTTTCTGAATTCCCTGTTTATGCTTTTGATTTCCGAATCGCCCGTGAGCAGAATGTTCAGTACCCCCGGATTTTTATCACCAAGCTCTGCTCTTATTACTTTCTCCGCGATGTCAACTACTATGTTCTCTTCTACCTTCCTCTGTGTCTTGTTTTGTATCAGAATCTCCATTGATGGACACCACCTTTTCGGTAGCCTCTTTAGGGTATTCAATTCTTGGCCGATTCATACTCATTAGAACTCTAGTGAAAGCTTCAATGATCTTCTCAAGATCATCGAGATCTAATCCACTTTGATCAAGCTGCCTTTCATTGTAGATACCGTTGACGACCTCTTCAACAAGCTCTTGAGTCTTTGCGGGAGTAGGTTTCTTTATACTCTTGAACGCTGCTTCAACGGAATCCGCCAGCATAATTATCCCAGACTCCTTGAACTGCGGCTTCGGACCAGGATATCTGAAGTCATCGCTTCTCTCTTCCTGACCCATCGTCTTGGCTTTGTGAAAGAAGAATTTCTTTATTCTTGTTCCATGATGTTCTTTTATTACGTCCTCTACAAGAAGCGGAAGCCTATACTTTCTAGCCTGTTCGATTCCTTGCTTCACGTGTTCATTTATAACGAGATTTGACATTGATGGCGTGATATTGTCGTGAGGATTTGTCCCCTCTTGCTGGTTCTCAGTGAAGTACTGCGGACGTTTCGACTTTCCGATGTCGTGAAAATAGGCTGCTACTCTCGCCAGTATGGCGTTTGCTCCTATCCTCTCCGCGGCAGCTTCAGAGAGATTTGCAAGGGAGATGCTGTGATAGTAGGTCCCTGGCGCGTATATCGACAGATTCTTCAGCAAAGGATGGGATAAATTTCCGAGTTCCAGCAAACCCATATCCGAGTAAATCCTGCTTGCGTATTCGAGATAGGGTATTATTCCAATTACAATCACAGACGACAGAATGGGATTAGCAAAAGCTATTAACAGATCGACCACACGAATTGCCTCTCCTTGAAGTGACATTCTGATCCCATTTACCACCGTAAATATCAAGCTAACTTCGAAACCGGCTCTAGCGATCTCAATTCTTCTCTCTATAGCTCTTGTGGTAAGAGCTGTTGCAAGAACCACCACCGACAACAGTATGAATGTTTCAAGAGAGTTGTCGAGATTCGCAGATGCAAGGAAGGACATGAACAGACCGCTGCCAATCCCCTCCTGGTAACCAATCAGAACTGTCACAATTGAAACACTCAGAAAAATCGGTGTCATTTCCGGTAGAAGTGCTTCGTCTGCAAGAGAGGGTACAAAAGAATTCACAAAAACACCAAAAGAAACAACAGAAAAGAAAGTTATCCGATAAGCTCTATGAAGGTTGAAATACCTGTTATTTCTGACGGATCTCTCCGCGAATATGTACCATAAGATCGCCGAACCCACGAAGTAGAGAAATGGTTTTGAAGGAAGCGAAAGGAACGGCAATCTATTGAGCAGTGCTAGGAATATGGGAAAGACTACGAAATTTGTGAGATCTTTGACATTCAGAAGTCTCTCAAGAGGGAACTGAACCTTTGATATTTCACTATTCTTCGTCTTTTTCTTCTCGTTCATACTCATCGTATGCCTTTATAATATCCTTAACAAGAGGGTTTCTCACAACATCCTGATCGGTCAAATATGAGAAGCCGATCGTTTGGATATCTCCAAGCACTTTCTGAATGACCACTAAACCCGACCCTGAATCTCTAGGAAGGTCAATCTGAGTAATATCCCCAGTCACAACTACTCTCGAACCAAATCCAATTCTAGTAAGGAACATCTTCATTTGCTGGTAGGTTGTGTTTTGAGCCTCGTCAAGGATGATGAATGAGTTGTTCAAAGTCCTTCCTCTCATATAGGCAAGAGGGACGACTTCGATTATCGAACTCTCTCTGTAGTAGGCGAGTTTCTCAGCGGGTATCATTTCCATGAGTGCGTCATAGAGAGGTCTCAGATAAGGATCTACCTTATCGAGAAGAGTGCCCGGGAGATATCCCAATTTCTCTCCGGCTTCTACGGCGGGTCGAGTGAGGATTATCCTTTGTACCTTACCTGACTTCAGAAAGTCTACTGCCATAGCTACAGCAAGATAGGTTTTCCCGGTCCCAGCAGGACCAATGGAAAAGACGAGTTCTTTCTCCTTCATCGTCTCCATATAGTTCTTCTGCCCGATGGTTTTCGGTCTTATCCTGTTTGAAAGCAGTGTTGTTTCCTTTACTTCGTTGTAGACGCCCTTGAAGCTTCCCCCATCCTCGTCATACTGCAGGTGTTGATCTACTATATATTCAAACTCCCTCCACTCAACAAGGTGGCCATCTCTGCTTATCTGAACAAGTTCATCCACTATCTTTCCTGCAATATCTATTCCTGTTCCATCTTCACCTTTTATCCAAATCTCATCACCGATGATCGAAATTCTTACATCCAGCTTCTTCTGAATATACTTAGCTTTTCGATCATACTCTCCGAAAAGCTCGGCGACTTCAACCCCTGTTGGTAGACTGAGCTTTCGTATCGCCAAAAAAACACCTCCTACTCCAGAGATTATACATTAATATTTTCGCATAAGGAGAGTCCGATGATCGTGGTTTCACTCTTCTCCATCACTTCGTGTTGGATTATTGGCGGAGCTGTTAAGCTCAGCAAGGAGATCTCTGATCCTTCTTGTAGTCAAACCAAATTCCTTTGAGAGTTCGTTAATATCGTTTCCGAGGACTTCTGAACGTTGTTGGAGTAGTTCCTGAGAGGCGCTTTTATAGACTTCCTGGAGAAAGTCTTTGTAGGTTGTTCCGTTTACTATTCTAGCCACCATCGCCTCTTCGGCGAGAAGTTTGACATTTTTCGACATCGAAGAGTTTACGGAAGCTTGAACAACATCGTTGACCGCCAGATACTCTTCAACCATGTTGATCAACTCCCTGACGTTGCCTGGGTAGTTGTAGGTAAGAAACCTCTCCTTAAGCTCTTTAGGGATATTATCGAATTTTACAAGGTATCCCTTCTTCTCTAGAACGTCGTCAAAAATCAGCGGGATGTCCGTCTTTCTCTCTCTTAGCGGTGGGAGATCTATCTTCACTGCGGACAGTCTGTATCTTAGGTCATTTCTTAATGCAGAATCATCATATCTGTTCGTTGCCGTTATGAACCTAACATCTACCTTCATCGGTTTTGTCGCGCCTATTTTGAAGAACTCCCGGTTTTCTGTTATTGCAAGTATCTTGGCCTGCAGGTTCAGCGGCATGTCTCCGATCTCATCTAGAAATAACGTCCCGTAGTTCGCCTGTTCGATAAGACCAACTTTTTCGGAAGTTGCTCCGGTGAAGGCCCCCTTCTTGTACCCAAAGAGCTCGCTTTCCAGTAAGTTCTCCGGTATCGCCGCGCAGTTTATCGAATAGAAGGGCCTGGAACCTCTTGGAGAGAGCTTGGCTATTACTTCTGCAAGTAGATTCTTGCCAGATCCCGTCTCTCCGAGAATCATTATTGAGCCGTCATAAAACATAGTGAGGACCATCATCTTCTTCATCTGAAGAACTCTATTGCTTTTTCCGATTATCTTATCCAGGCTGCCGTCGATACTGGATACTATCTCCTGAACTATCTGCCTCGCACTCTTGTAGCTGCTGACAACGCGGTAGTAACCTTTGAACTCCTGCAGCTCTTCAGAATAACCCCTGATAATGAATGCCCGAATCGGGTTGTTGTTAATCAGAATTATGTTTGTGAATGCAAAGATCCAGTCGTTTAGAACATCTTTGCTGTATTTGCTTGCATCTATGAAAAGAATCGTCGGCATATCCTTTCCAAGACCGACCAGATAGTCGAAGTCGACATCAAACAGGCTTTCGAAATACATCTCGCACTGCATGGATTCAAGATTCTCTCCAACCATGATCTTTCTGTAGAGCAAAATCACACCCCCAAATTGTTAAGTGCCGCCTTAGTGATTATACAACGCATGCTTTTCCGTGATGGCATCAAAACACTCTTACTATTCGACTCATATAGGGAGATTTCTTTCAGCTGTAGAACTTGTATGCCGAAGATAAGCTATGCCAACCCGTAAGTTGTACTATATAATTAGTTAAAAGAGAAAAGGAGGCTTGATATGGATTACAAGAGCCGTTATCAGAGGTGGCTTAATAGCCCCGAAATCGATGGACCTACGCGAAATGAATTGCTCTCTATATCGAACAGTGACGACGAGATAAAGGACCGCTTCTATAAAGAGCTCGAGTTTGGTACAGCAGGTTTAAGGGGCAAGTTAGGCGCTGGCGACAACAGGATGAACAAGTACAACGTTGCCAGAGCAACGCAGGGATTGGCGAATCTGATTCTGACCGGAAGTCTTGAGCAAAGGGATAGAGGTGTTGTAATCGCCTACGATTCCAGACATATGTCAAGAGATTTCGCTGAAATTGCTGCATCGGTACTTACAGCAAATGGAATAAAAGTCTACCTCTTTAATGATATAAGGCCAACACCGCTGCTTTCCTTCTCCGTTCTTACACTCTCAACAGTAGCGGGAATTATGATTACCGCCAGCCACAATCCAAAAGAGTACAATGGGTACAAGCTATACTGGGAAGATGGGGCTCAAGTACTGCCCGAAGTGGCCGACAAAGTCTACACCCAGATGCGAAAAACAGAGCTGTTTGTTGGCCCGAAGACGATCCCTCTAGAAGAGGCAAGAAGGAATGGACTGCTGGTTGATGTGGGTAAGGAGCTCGATGATCTCTACATCTCCAAGGTCTTGTCACTTACCCTTCGAGATTCAGAGGAGGAGCTGGACAAATCAATTAGAATCGTCTTCACTCCTTTGAATGGTACCGGCAACGTCATGATACGTCGTGTATTGAGAGAACGGGGCTTTAAGAATGTTTTTGTGGTTCCTGAACAGGAGAATCCAGATCCAGACTTCTCTACAGTTGGTTATCCAAATCCTGAAGATGTTAGGGCCTTTGCACTTGCTAGAAAGCTCGGGCTTGAAAAGAAGGCCGATTTGCTTCTTGCAACTGATCCAGATGCTGATCGTCTCGCAGTAATGATCAAAAAGAATGAGGACTATGAACCACTTAACGGGAATCAGACGGGGGCACTCCTCGTTTGCTATCTTCTTCTATCAATGAAAGAGAAGGGAGTTCTACCTGAAGATGGCTTCATCGTTAAGTCTATAGTAACGGGAGATATGGCGAAAACGATTGCGCAAGAGTACGGGGTAAGAACTTTCGAAGCGTTGACTGG
Organism: Mesotoga sp. B105.6.4; assembly: GCF_002896535.1. Taxonomy (NCBI): domain Bacteria; kingdom Thermotogati; phylum Thermotogota; class Thermotogae; order Kosmotogales; family Kosmotogaceae; genus Mesotoga; species Mesotoga sp. B105.6.4. The sequence continues at coordinate 9,794 of NZ_JWIM01000034.1, forward strand.
ATTCAAGAATATCTGCGGAAAAGCCATTGAAATTGAAGAGGGTGGAAAGGGGAGATTCATATTCGGATACGAAGAAAGCATAGGTTATGTCACGGGAAGCTTTGTAAGAGATAAGGATGCCGTTTCTTCATCCATGCTTCTTTGTGAGATGGCAGCTTATTTCCTAAAGAGAGGAAAGTCATTGTTGAACGTACTCGATGAGCTATATGTCAAATACGGTGTCTTCTCGGAGAAGCAGATATCAATAATTCTTGAAGGCGTATCGGGACAAAAGAGGGTCGACAGAATTATGAAGGAGTATAGGATGGAGTACCCCGTTAAGATAGGCACTTCGAGAGTGGTGAATTACATAGACTTTCTGAGCGGCGTTAATACTGATCTTCGTACCGGAAAAGCGAGCGCAACGAAGATTCCAATCTCCGATGTCATTAAGTTCATCTTCGATGATGGTTCATGGTATGCGATAAGACCGTCGGGAACAGAGCCCAAACTGAAGGTTTACATCTATGCTAGAGCGAAAGATAAAGACGAGGCGTTAACTAAACTAGTAAGAATAGAGCAATTGGTACTTGAGAAGATAGAGTCCATACAATGATCTGATTCTTCTATCTGGACTGGAGGTAGTGGCTTGAAAGTATCTAAAAGCACAATAATGATCTTCCTCTCGATATGGGTCTTCTCATACATCCTTGCGGTGATCCTGACGGAAATCATTTCCTCGAACAGCAATGGATATCTGCTCTCTGCGATTTCGAGGAGCCTTCTGTGGCCAATTCTAATCATTGCACACTTTCTTTTCGTAAGGAAGTTCGAAGAAACTGCTTTTGACGGCTTCTGGCTTGTCTCTCTCTATGCCATGCTTGCCGGTTGGATTCTCTTCGCTGCAGTAAATGTGGGTAGCGCATTGCTGATTCTATCAATTCCGATCGTCTTCCTGTCCTTACAGCTCTTCAGGCTGAGCAAGATGAACTACGGCAACTTGTTGAAGCATATCAGATCAAGCTTCCTTGGAAGTCTCACTTTCTCATTAAGTCTTGTAATTCTTGTCTGTAGCCTTTCTTTCTTCTTTTCTTCAGAAGCTACCTCTGTCTTGCTTTTGTTCGCTCTGCTTATCCCATCGGTACTCCTCACCCATTTCAAGGCAGACGTCTTATCGGGAAGCGTCTTCGCATGGTTCTCTTTTGCAGTTGGAATGGCGAACAGGGGAGCCTCTGGTCACATAGCGGTCGCCGGCTTCTCTCTTGGACCAATTTTCATGCTTTTATCTATCTTCTCTTCTTTACTGGCAAGTGAAGATCCATCTAAAAAGGTTTTTGCAACGGTGAATCCAAGAAAGCCAGTAGATGAAGATGATCTCAGAATTCAACTGGGCGCCGACAGGACTAGATCGAAATAGTGCCCCTTATTAACGTGACTGCTTCTCCCAGGATTAAAATCCTGTTTTCCTCCAATAATCTGAGCTCGATTTCTCCCATTCTAGAAGAGAGTTGACAGGCCTTGAGAACTCTCTTTCCGAGTTGATTGGACCAGAAAGGACCTAGAACTGTGTGAGCAGATCCGGTTACCGGATCTTCGTTTATGCCTACCCATGGAGCGAAATATCTAGAGTAGAAATCATATCTTTGGTCGCCGGGAGATGTAACGATCAAACCCTTGACTTCAATACCAAAGTCCATCTTCTCAAGAAGATTGAAGTCCGGCAAAATCGCTTCGAGCTCAGAGATTGATGGTATGAAGTAGAGAAGTTTTTCCGTTGCGGGTGAATAGTAGCCTTTCCCTTTCACTCCGATGATACTCTCCAATGCATCATCGATTGGTACCCTAACTGGATTATCTGAAGGGAAATCCATCTCTATCTTTCCATCGACATACCGAACCTTCAGTCTGCCGCTTAGAGTCTCATAGAAGATTTCTCCTTCTATTCCCAGCTCGGTGAACTGTACCCAGGCAGTAGCAAGAGTGGCGTGCCCGCACATTTTCACTTCAGTCTTAGGAGTGAACCACCTCAACCCAAAAGTATTACTCTTCGTCAAAGGATTCACAAAAGCAGTCTCGGAAAGATTCATCTCAGCCGCAATGTTAAGATACTGCCTCTCTTCAATTTCCTTTTCAAGTACACAGACCCCTGCAGGATTTCCACCGAAAGGCACTCCCGTAAATGAATCTACCTGAAAGATCTTCAACAATCTCCCCTCCTTCTGCCACAATTATACGTAGTTGATTCACTCCTGTAAAATCCACTTAGGTCATTGGGAACGATCCACCTGGATTCTTTTCAGATCGTTCACTATGCAGCGGTAGCCGTTTAATGATACAATCTTATTGAGACAAATTCTCAATAATGGTGATTTCGATGGTTGTTCCACTGTCAAGAATGTGCGAAGGTGAAAAGGGCAAAATCAGAAAACTAGAGCTTCCCCCGATAACGAGGGAGCGGTTATGTGGTCTCGGTTTTGTTAGCGGCGAGGAGATACAGCTGATCAAAGTCGCTCCTTTTGGTGATCCAAAAGTCTACAGAATAAAGGGCACAGATATTACTCTTAGAGATGATATATCCATGTGGATACTTGTAGAGACATCTTCAATTTCTCTTTCATACGCTTCCAAAGGAGATTACTTGGTAAGTCTCATAAACGGTGGGATGGGATTTAGAGAAAGGCTGCGATTGCTGGGGATCGAAGAAGGCAAAGGACTTACAGTAATCGATAATCTTGGAAGGCGGATTGAAATCAGCGTAAAAGGCAATTATGCAACGCTTTCGAGAGGTCAGGCGATGCGAATCATAGTCAGGGAGAGATAAACTTATCCGTGAAAAATCAGCCAGATAGAATCGATTCAAAGGAAATTACCGTAGCGCTTCTAGGAAACCCAAACGTTGGAAAGACAAGCATATTTAACAGTCTAACCGGCTCGAGACAGGTTGTTGCGAACTGGCCCGGTGTTACTGTTGAAAAGAGAGCCGGAGTGATGAGGCATCACAATCACACCATAGATGTTGTTGATCTGCCAGGCACTTACACTCTGGGTGCCACCAGTCTTGATGAAAAAATAGCCAGGGATTTCCTTGTGAATGAGAAGCCTGGTGTCGCAATAGTCATAGGTGATGCCGTCAACCTGGAAAGAAGTCTCTATCTTCTTCTTCAAGTTCTTGAGCTTCGCGGAGATGTAGTTCTTGTAGTAAACGCAGTCGATGAAGCGAGGAAAGCAGGCTTTGAGATCGACAAGAACGAGCTTTCGAAGCAGCTTGGCATTCCGGTTGTCGTTACCTCGGCGGTCACAGGCGAAGGTATCGAAGAGCTGAAGAATACTCTTGTGAAGAGCACCAAGAGCAGCAGCCATGTCCACTATCTTTTCTCCGATGAAGTGGAAGCTCACCTTAGGGATCTATCAGAGAGAATAAAGGGAAACCCTTCTCTGGCCGGGTTTGACGAACGTTGGCTTTCGATAAAGCTTCTGGAAAAGGACTATGAAGTTCAAAAAATAACGGGAATAACTCTGGACTACGACTTCTCTGTGGAAATCGCTGAAACTCGCTATAAATATATAAAAAGGATCCTTTCCACATCAGTTAAGGGTAAAGAAAAGATAGGGTGGAATTTTTCCGAAGCAATAGATCACGTTATGACTCATAGATTTCTTGGGATTTTGATATTCCTTGCGGTTATGTACATCGTCTTCCAGCTGACCTTCACTATCTCAGGACCCTTATCGATCGTGATTGAAGAACTGCTCGGAGGCCTCGGCCGCGCATTTGGCGGCTTCATCGGCGTAGATTGGCTTCGCTCTCTCGTTGTTGAGGGAATAATAGGAGGCGTTGGAGCCGTTTTGGTTTTCGTGCCTAACATTTTCATACTTTTCCTAGCGCTTGGAATTCTTGAAGAAACCGGCTACTTGCCTAGAGCTGCCTTTGTCATTGATAGACTAATGTATTCAATGAAACTCAGCGGGCGCTCCTTCATGTCTATGCTCCTTGGATTTGGATGCAATGTTTCATCTATTATGTCGACAAGATCGATCTCTGAACCAAAAGAGCGAATAGTAACCATTCTTGTCTCGCCGTTTATCTCTTGTAGCGCGAAGCTTCCAGTCTATGTTTTGATTGCAGGCACCTTCTTCGGCGCAAGAGCCGGTGTAGTGATTTTCTTTTTGTACGTTTTAAGTATTGTTATAACGGTCCTTTCCGCGCTGCTGATCAACAAGCTCTTCTTCAAGGGCGAGCCCTCCACGTTGATAATGGAGCTTCCACGTTATAGAAAACCGAGGCTAAGTTCATTAATTCTCTATACCTGGAACAAGGGGCGTCACTTTCTCGAAAAGGCTGGTACGATAATACTTGGCGCCTCTGTTGTAATATGGTTTCTCAGTTACTTTCCCTCAGAAGGGACAGGGAGTTTCGCAGCCATGATTGGGAAATCACTTGAACCGCTCTTCATACCCCTGGGTTACACGTGGGAAATGATAACCAGTTTGGTTTTCGGAATAGCCGCGAAAGAAGTCATCGTTTCATCGCTCACAACGTTCTTTGGAAATCTTAGCGTCTCAGGAAGCTCTCTTGGTGCTATAAGAACGTTGATTACCCCTGAAATAGCTTTGAGTTTCCTAGTTTTTGTACTTCTGTATGTTCCGTGCATGCCAACACTTGCTGTGATAAAGAATGAAACCGGAAGCTACAAGTATGTATTCTTCTCCGTCTTCTACAGTCTTACAGTTGCCTATACTGTTGCACTAATCGTAAGAGTAGTTGGGGGATTCCTATGAGAGGCAGGTCGATAACATTCTGGCTTATGTTCGGTGGAGTACTCTTTGCAGCTCTCGCGATAAACTCATTTTTCGGATTGCTTCTGACTGATCGCGATCCGTTTCTTGCCATCATCATTGGAATAAACTCCGCTATCTACTTTTTCGGAATCGCTGAGAAGAAAAGCAATGTAAGAAAACGGTATTCGCATCTGTTGGTTGGAAGCTTCTTCTCCTATGTGCTCTCAATATACCAGGTTCTTGTGGTGTTTAGTGTCTGGCTCGAGGGATTACTGATCTCAAGTTGCCTATTGACTATTGAGGTATTGAACCTCCCTCTCATTGTATCAGGCTTTGCAATATCCTTTCTTTTTGACTTCGCAAAGAAACAAATCGAGACAAACAGTTTCTAAGAATTCCATTTGTGGAAACTCTCAAACACTATTTGAGCTTAATGTGGTAATATGATTTGTGTTGTGGAGGTGATTGCATGGCACTCGTTTACGTGGTCGATGACGAGCTGAATGTCAGGCGAATTGTCAAGAAGACCATGGAGAACGAAGACAATGAAGTCCATACTTTCGTGACTGCCGAGGAAGCCCTGGAAGAGATTGAGAAACGAAAGCCAGACCTCCTATTCACAGATCTTAGCTTGCCTTCTATGGATGGAATTCAATTCCTCCAGGAACTTAAGAATAGAGCATATTCAATTCCCGTAATAGTAGTCTCGTCAGACATATCTCCCGAATCAATGAGAAAAGCATTTAAAGCGGGAATAGTGGATTTTCTAACCAAACCGTTCACACCTCAGGAAATCAGAGATGCGTTTGAACTTGCCTTGAGAGAAGAAGACAGTATCTATAAGCGCGCGAGGGAAATCAGAAGATTGATCGAAGATGGCCAAACCGCCAAGGCCGAATCACTGATGAGTGCCCTATTCTCCGACTTCCCTGGGTCACCATTCCCCCACTTTCTTTATGCACTGCTGGTGGCCAAAGATAATCCAAAACTTGCTGCAAAACATCTTAAAGCCTCACTTTCTCTTGATGAGGCTTTCAAAGAAGCTTCTGAAGAACTGAAGAAGCTGGAGGAGTAAGAGATGCCTTTCATGAAGGGTGCAATCAAGAAGGATGAGTATTACATCGTTATCTTCGGTTGCGGTAGACTTGGATCGAGAATGGCTAACTGGCTCTCTTCAATGGGTTGCAGTGTGGTTGTCGTCGATAGAAACGAGTCTTCTTTCAATGCGCTCTCGTACGAATTCACAGGATTCAACATAATGGGCGACGCAACAGAACTCGATGTACTGAAGGAAGCCAAACTTGATAAGGCCGACGTTGCCCTCGTTCTCACTACGGATGATAATACTAACTTGATGATCTCAATGTCTGCCAAAGAGTACTTCGAAGTTCCAAGAGTCGTGGCAAGAGCTTATGATCCGAATAACATCCAGATGTTCTCCGATTTTGGGATAGAAGTTATTTGTCCAACACTGTTAGCAGTTGAAAGCATCAAGAACGCGTTGTACTTCATCGGCGGTGACGACAAATGAAGATCGTGCTTATCGGGGGCGAGAAGATCGCTTATCACCTGGCAAGGAGATTTCTGAGTAAGGGTCATAACGTGATGATGGTTAATAAGAACGATCGGTTTTGTGACGAAATGGCCAAGAAACTTCGTGCGGTGGTCGTAAGAGGCGATGGCAGCAAAAGATACATTCTTGAGCAACTAGAGCTTGATCGATCGGACCTCTTTGTTGCTTTGACTCCTAATGATCAGGACAATCTCGTTGCGTGCCTAACGGCCTCCAGAGTCTATGGTATCGAGCGCCCGGTAGCTATGGTGAATGATCCAGACAACAAAGCAGTCTTCGAAAAGATGGGAATAAAAAGTGTTGTAAGCCCAACGGAAATACTGGGCGTTGCTCTTGAAGATAGCCTCTTCAGAGAGCATATTACGAACCTCCTTCCTTCTTCGGAGAAAGTCTCGATTCTAAGGATAGAGATGACGGACAAGTCCCCAATAATCGGAGAAGCTATCAAGGATATCCCTCTTCCGGACGAAAGCGTCATAGGTGCGATTGTCAGGGATGACGAAGTGGTCATTCCAAGAGGTAATACAATCATTGAAAGGGGCGATGTTCTTCTAGTTCTGAGCAGTCCAACCGTTCAATCTTCAGTCTTTGAAACTCTCCTGGGAGAGGTGTAGATGTTTCAAAACATTCTGAAGCAAAGATATAGGCTTGTTTTCGGATACTTGGGGAATCTCTTCATCTTCTTCCCGATACTATTGCTGATTCCCTTGTCATATTGCATTTGGAATCCCTCCACATTTGCCGAGAGTCTTTCCTTCATCGTAACTGCGTTTCTGAGTTTTGTCATGGGACTTGTTCTTAAAATGACAATGCGAGTTAAACCTGGCTCCGCAATCACAGTTCAAGAGGGCGCGATAGTAGTCCTCTTCTCCTGGATAATCGCAATTCTACTGTCTGCCCTTCCTTTTGTTATCGGGGGTTATCTAGACTTCACACAGGCAGTTTTTGAGTCGACAAGTGGTTGGACAACGACTGGTCTAACCCTTGTGGACGTTGAAAAAATCCCCGGAACGTTTCTGCTTTGGAGAAGCTTGATGCAGTACTTCGGTGGAGCTGGCATTGCAATCATAATGATGTCCGCGATTCTCGGACCTTCGGGGCTCGGTCTTTATAAGGCCGAAGGACGAATGGATAATCTCGTTCCGAATATAAAGAGCTCCACGCGAACTATAGCAGTGATTTACGGTTCATATGCACTGGCAGGAATCGCGATGTACGTGCTAGCTGGAATGAATGTCTTCGATGCTGTAAATCATTCTTTGACGGCTCTGGCAACTGGCGGATTTTCGACTAGAACCGGATCAATAGGGGAATTCAACAGCATCTTCATAGAAATAGTCACTATAGTGTTGATGATACTGGGTGCCACCGGATTCGGAATACATTATGCATTGTGGAAGAGGAATTTCAGAGCCTTCTGGAAAAACGGTGAACCGAAACTGATGTTCGTAATTCTTGCTGTTTTCACACCTCTTCTTATGACCGGTACTCTTACGGTGGTTTACTCATCGGGCGCAGAAAGATTTCGGCACGGCCTGTTTCAAACTGTTTCTGCTCTAACAGGTACCGGTTTCTCTACCGTGGACTTTGTCCCTTGGAATCAGTTCGGTATCTATTTGATAGTTTTGTTGATGATTTTCGGTGGAGACCTTGATTCAACCTCGGGAGGCCTCAAGCAATACCGTTTGTTTGCTCTGATCATGATTCTCTGGCTCGAAATCAGACGCTATTTCCTTCCAAAGGATGCGCTTCTCAAACAGGAGATATGGAAAGGTGAAACAAAAAGGTATATCGACGATTCACTGGTCAAAGAGATTCTGTTGGTCTTTTCATTGTACTTCTTCACTTATGCAGTCGGAACAGGAATATTGATGTCATATGGAAACTCGATGGCTCTTTCTGTCTTTGAGTTTGCTTCGGCATTGAGCACTGTTGGCCTTTCGGTAGGTATAACGTCCCCCGGAGCACCGGCCGGACTCCTATGGACCGAGACGATAGGAATGTTTCTCGGAAGGCTTGAATTCGTTGTCGTAATATATGCTATAACTAAACTACTTAGAGATGGAAAGATCATATTCAGAAGACGGAGGAATGCTTAAAGTCATGATTACAAGAATAAAGGGAACTCAGGACATATCTTATGAAGACATTGGATACTGGCATTATGTTGAAGAGGCCATAAGGAATATATCTCATAAGTACGCCTTCACTGAAATCAGAACGCCAATCTTTGAAGCGACTGAACTCTTTCAGAGGAGCGTGGGTGAATCTACCGACGTTGTCCAGAAGGAGATGTACACATTTGAAGACAAAGGCGGCAGGTCGATCACTTTGAGACCCGAAGGAACGGCAAGCGTGGCCAGAGCATTCATCGAAAACTCTTTTGTGAACCTCGGGTCGCCTATTAAGCTCTTCTACAACGGGCCGATGTTTCGCTACGAAAAGCCACAAGCCGGTAGACTAAGGCAGTTTCATCAGTTCGGCGCGGAAATACTTGGCTCTGAAAGTCCCTTGGCAGACTTCGAGATAATTGAGATGGCTTACAGCTTCCTCAAAGAATTGAGATTGAACAAAGCGAAGTTATTCATAAACTCTATCGGCTGTCCTAAGTGCAGAGAGGATTATAAGACGGCTCTCAAAAAATACTACAGTGACAAGCTTCCGGAAATGTGTTCTGACTGTCAGCGTAGGTACGAAACGAATGTCCTAAGACTTCTTGACTGTAAGGTTGATAGAGAAAGGGTTGCAGGAGCCCCCAGTATTCTTGATTACCTCGACGTTGACTGTAGAAGTCACTTTGAAGAGCTTCAATGGTACCTCGATAAAGCAGGTATTCAGTATGAGGTTGATCAATTCATGGTCCGCGGACTAGATTATTACAGTAGAACTGCCTTCGAAGTAAGGTCCTCTTCTTTAGGTAGCCAGGATCAGTTAGTCGGTGGGGGTAGATACGACGGTCTTATTGAGTACATTGGAGGAAAGAGCTGCCCCGCAGTTGGTTTTGCGATAGGTCTTGAGAGAATTGTAATGCTTCTCAAATCGGAAAACTCGAAAGCCGGTATCCCAAGAGGCTCAGAAGTTGCAGTTCTTACCTTTGGAAGAGAAGAGAGTGTTAAAGGATTCGATTATGCCAGAAGGCTCCGGAAAGCTGGGGTCTCAACTTACGTTGACGTGATGGAAAGAAACATGCGAAACAAAATGAAACATGCTGCAAGAATCGGAGCGAAGATCTCTCTGATTATCGGAAAGGAAGAAATCGAAAGAGATATAGTGACCGTCAGGGTAATGAGTGACGGGTCGCAGTTTCAGGTAGATAGCGACTATATGGTTGACTACGTGGTCGATAAGCTAAGAGATATTACGTAAAACTGCCAATTTAAGTTGTCTGCGAAAGAAAATTGATAATAATCACCTTTAGTCAACTGTAATCACTTGAATTATCTTCCTGGAGTATGTTATCATCTACTCGTGGAGAAACTCATGCCCAGGAGGTTTTCAACATGATTAACGAAGAAATTCAATCATTTTTAAGTACCGACCCGACGATTCAGGATCTCCGACGTTTCGCGAAAATGATGGGGATTAACCTTAAGAGAACTATGGGAAAAAAGGATATCTCTCGTGCTCTGAAGAAGCATGCTCAGGAGAGCAAACATGTTTCGAGCGATGCAGCGACAAAGACTCCCTCAGAGATCCTCCGCCCTTCCAAGCCAGTAAATGCAGAGATCCCATCATCGTACTTTCATGATTTTGTTACTATCCATCCAGTGAATCCTTACTGGGTGTATGTGGTGTGGGATCTTTCTGAACGAACTGCTCGAGATCTTTCGACCTCTCAATTCAGGCTTCTTGTAAGAGTCAGTGATATTACTAACATCATCTACGATGGAAAGAATGCTCACAGATTTAAGGAGTCTGACATCTCTATCGATGCGGGCAACTGGTATTTCCAGGTTGATTTTCCCGATGCAGACTACATTGCCGAGATCGGTTACTACATTGACGGTCATTTCAAGAGCGTTCTTAAATCTGGAATTACGCGGACACCGAGGAACTCGCCGAAGTTTACCGATAATGAAATCTGGGTAGATCTGAGAAAAGGCTCTAGGAAAGAGTTGAAAGTCTCTCACGAGAGTTCTAGACGTGCGAGAATCACGAAATCTTCGGGACCAACAGGCAATCCTTCTTCTGAAGAGTTCATCAAAACTATCTCGAAGAGCAGAAGCGGGAGATGATTTTATGAGCAGAGGGAGATTCGTATTAATGCTCCATGCGCATTTGCCGTTTATCAACCACCCTGACTTCCCGAGCTTCATGGAAGAGAGATGGCTGTTCGAGGCCATTACAGAGACATATATACCTCTCTTACAGGCTTTCAGAAGGCTGAGGAGTGACGGAGTGAATTTTAAAGTGACGATGAGCATAACTCCGCCTCTGATGGAAATGCTTGCTAATAACGACCTGCAGAAGAAGTATCTCAATTATCTTGGATCATCGATTGAGCTTGCAGGAATAGAGATTTCGAGAACCTCTGCAGAACACCCGGCCGCCAACAGGCTGGCTACGCATTATCTTCATGAACTGGAAGACATTAGGAAAGTCTATGAAGAATGCAACTGCAATCTGGTTGGAGAATTCTCAGGGTTCCAGGATAGCGGAGAATTGGAGATTGTAACATGTAACGCTACTCATGGTTTTCTACCTCTGATGACCAATTTCCCTGAGGCGATAAATGCTCAAATAAGCATCGGAGTTGACTCCTATAGGAGACATGTTGGGAAGGACCCCAGAGGAATCTGGCTGGCCGAGTGTGGTTATGTCCCAGGCTTCGATTCGTATTTGCGCGAACACGGACTTTCTTTCTTCTTTGTTGACTCTCACAGCCTTTGGTACGGAGATCCGGCACCGAGATACGGAGTATACAGACCGGTAGTTACACCAGAGAATGTTTTTGTGTTCGCAAGAGATCCCGAATCAAGTCAACAGGTATGGAGTGCCGAAGTTGGTTATCCCGGTGATTCAAGGTATAGAGAGTTTTATAGAGACGTGGGCTTCGACAGGGAAGAGGACTATATTAGGCCCTACATAGATCCGAGTGGAGAGCGGTGCAACACTGGAATAAAGTATTATAAGATAACTGGTAAAGATGTACCCCTCAACGAAAAGAGCTATTATGACTTGGACGATGCCCGAAGAGCTACTGTAGAACACGCAAAGGATTTCGCAAACAGAAAGAGAGAACAGGTTAGGAGGTTATTCAGTCAGTTTGACGGAGAAGAACCTGTAATCGTTGCTCCTTTCGATGCAGAGTTGTTCGGTCACTGGTGGTATGAAGGCCCTCTGTTCATTGAGGAGCTTTTCAGAGAACTTAACGGAGATGACATTGTTGTTCCTTCAACTCCTTCAGAAGTTATCAACTCAATGGATCAGGCACAGGTAGTCACTCCCAATACCTCTACCTGGGGAGCCAACGGATACAACGAAGTTTGGCTGAATGGTAGAAACGACTGGATATATAGGCATCTGGACGAAGGCTCCAGGAGAATGATTGAACTCGCAAGGAAGTTTGAAAGAACAGACGACGCACTTAGAATCAGGGCGCTAAATCAGATGGCTAGAGAGCTTCTTCTTGCTCAGTCAAGCGACTGGGCATTCATCATAACAACTAACACGACAGTGGAATACGCTGTTAACAGAACCAAGACTCATATTGACAGGCTGCTGAGGCTCTATGGAGAAATCGAGAGTAATTCGATAGATGAAAGCAGACTGAAGACCCTGGAATGGATTGACTCAATATTTCCGCACATTGACTTCAGGGTCTACGCTAAGCAGGTCGGTTAGTTAAATCCATCATTTTTCTTGACGTTGCGCCGATTACAAGAGCAAACTTACTATGGTATAATTCGTGAAGCCGGGGGAGGCATGAACCTCCCCCTCTTGGTTGTAGAGTATTTGGTGCTTGGAGGGAGTTGAAAAGTAAATGCCAAAGAAGAAATCCAGAGGAAATCCTAATTTCATGAAATCTATTCAACGGCCTGTCGTTTGGGCAGTAGCTGTACTCTTTGGAGTTGGAATTATTTGGTGGTCCGTTGCCCAGTATATTGGAGGCGGCTCTCAAGGAAATCAACAGAACACAGGAGCTACGGTCAATTTCAGCGAAACCGTTGGAGGGCTCACAAAGGACGGCACACCTCTTTCTGATCCAAATTACTGGATTACCTATTCAGAGTACGAAACATCGGTACGCGACACACTAACGAACCTGAGAAGCCAGGGGTATACCCTAGATCCGTATTTTGAGATGGAAAACTATCCCAGTGAAATGGGAATTAGATACGACATATTCATGTCATTGATCGATCAGAAGACACTGCTTCTCTATGCAACAGAGAATGAAGTCCTTCCGACGACTGCACAGGTCGAGTCTGAGACAAAGAGGATAGTTGATCAGTATGTTGCAGATGAAGAAACCAGATCCGCAATAATTTACCAGTACGGTTCTGTCGATGCCTTTTCAGCGCTCATCAAAGACTATGTGGCAACGCAGTTGCTAACTGTGAATGTCGCAAACAAGGCGATTCCAGACATGAATAGTCGCTTCCAGACTTTTGTTGAAGAGAATCTAGAAGGTTTGAAGTTCGATTATGAGAGGGTAGATGCAGACCATATCCTTGTTTCTGATGAAGCGAGCGCAGTCGAAATAAAGGCGATGATTGAGAATGGTGAGGTCTCATTTGCCGAAGCCGCTACTAGGTATTCGATAGACACAGGTACTGCAGCCAGTGGCGGTGCCCTTGGGCAGTTCAGAAGAGGAGAGATGGTTCCTGAATTCGAAGACGCTTCTTTTGACGCAACTCCCGGCGTTTTGGTCGGCCCTGTCGAGTCACAATTCGGGTACCACCTTATACTTGTAAACAACAAGTCTACATTCGACAGCTTCGAGGAATTCGTTAACACTCCCTCTTATCAGACTGAAATGAATCAGTTTGAGAACGCTGAATTCGACAAATGGATCGCAGAATACAGAGTGGAGAATAATCTATCGCATATGATAAACGATCCCGATCTTGAGATGTATTCCAAGTATGATGAAGCAAGAAGAGACAGACAGGCGGCCAAGAGATTTCTGGAAGAACTCGAAAGCGACTATTTTGACGAATCCGGAAATGTCCTCATAGGCGAATCGTACCTTCCGGTTGTCTTCTATACGCAGTTAGTTGAGGACGAGGTAACCAACCTCAGATATCAGGTGTTCGATTTGGAAGATCTAGAGGATCTCTTGTTGGCTCTTCCAGCAACCGCAACATCGATGTCGATCGAGGATATTAACGATCAGCTTGAAACAATTCCGGCAACAAACACTGAATTGAGAAGTGTTCTTTCTGAAGCTAAAAGGGCCCGAGAATACATGACAGAATTCGGTGTTGAGAGTTTGGAAGAAGTTCAGGAGATGCTGGCAGATAAGCGGAAAGTCTATGACGAAACGAACTCCCGTTTCGAGAGCTCTGTTAGATACCTCTATTCTGTAATGCCCAACTCAACAAAAGTCGTAAACTATATGTACCAGATAGACGGCAACAATCCAGAAGTCGCATACATGTACAACGAGAACTCCTACAACTTGAACGTGAGGCCTCTGCTGGAGAACTCCGCCTTGCTGGATAGCTATCTTCAATACTACAGTCAGTACTTTGGAGCGCAGGCTAGATCTCTCTTGATTGACTCTCCTATTCAGAGCATAGAAGGAGATCTGAATCGAAAGGTAATTAACTCTACAGAAGCCGCGACGGATCTGAAGATTAGTGCGCTTTATCTGCTTGTTGACATCTATGAGAAGATGGCAAATCTGGAGCAAAACGAACCGCTAATGGAGATCTACCTTATGGCTGAAAAGCATTACCTGGAGAAGCTTCTGGAATTTAATCCGGAAGACGAGACTATCAGGGGTCTAATTGAGAGTATCGAATTCTATATCTCAGAACTGAACGCTAGCCAAACGATCGATGCAACCGAGACGGCTGACTCAACGGAGTTCGAAACCTCTAGCGACATGGACCTTGACACCGAAGTTACTTCAGGAGAATTGAGTGTTCCATTTGAAATCGAGGCACCTTCACAAATAGGAGATGTCGATCTGGACGTAACTCTTGATAGTGAAGGACCGAACGAGACAAATAACTAGTCATAAGAAAGGGTGGCGATAGCCACCCTTTTCTGGCTGGGGCGGCAGGATTCGAACCTACGGATGTCAGAGCCAAAATCTGATGCCTTACCAACTTGGCTACGCCCCACAGCAAATAGATTCTAACATCGACTATTTGTGGTGTCAATGATTTGGAGTGATTCTATGGCTAACCACGAGATTTTCGTAAAGGAATTGAATAAGAAGATTCCAGTTACCAAAGAGACTACTTTCTATGAACTTTCCAAAATGTGTGACGGCTTCCACAGAGCTCCCATCATGGCCGCAAAATCAGGCAATGCTTTGATAGAGCTTTGCAGAAAGGTAAACGAAGAACAGGAAGTAGAGTTCGTAGATCTGTCTTCTCTAGACGGGTTAAGAATCTATACAAGGGGAACTCTCTTCATTCTCTTCATAGCAATCAGAGAGCTCTTTGGAGCTGTGCAACTAAATGTTCATCACTCAAGAGGCCCTGGCCTTGTCTGTGATATTGAGGGTGTAGAGCCTACTTCGGATAATCTGAAGACAATTGAAAATAAGATGAGACAGCTTGTTGAAGAGGACCACGTCTTCGAAAAGG
Organism: Mesotoga sp. B105.6.4; assembly: GCF_002896535.1. Lineage (NCBI taxonomy): Bacteria > Thermotogati > Thermotogota > Thermotogae > Kosmotogales > Kosmotogaceae > Mesotoga > Mesotoga sp. B105.6.4. The sequence goes on from NZ_JWIM01000034.1 coordinate 24,890, forward strand.
GAACGTTGGGCAAATTCGAGGCCATTAGGATGTTCAACGAAGATGGGCAGAGAGACAAGGCTCTTCTGTTCAAATACCGAAAGAAGTCAACTGTGAACATTTACAGATGCAAGGGATACCTGAATTACTTCTATGGATATATGCCCTTTTCGACAGGTGCGGTTAAGAACTTCGCGCTAATTCCGTATGGAGAATACTTCATTCTGAACCTCCCCAATACTGAAGAGCCAGACAGACTACCAGTATTTGTTGATCAGCCAAAGATCTCAACAGTCTTTCTGGAGCACGAGAAATGGGGGAAGATTCTTGGTGTTAAGACCGTGGGCGAGCTGAACGAAATAATAAGCAAAGGTCCAAAGGAGATAAGAGAGATAATCAATATTGCGGAATCTCTCCATGAAAAGAAGATCGCTGCGATTGCAGATCTCATAGCCGCACACAAAGAGCCTAGTCTTATCCTTATAGCCGGCCCTTCAAGCTCGGGCAAGACTACCTTTTCTCAGAGGCTGATGCTGCATCTAAAAGTACTGGGAATGAAACCTGTACAGATATCTATTGACGACTACTTCGTTGATAGAGAGAAGACTCCGAGAGATGAAAACGGAAACTATGATTTCGAATCGATTTATGCTCTCAACATAGAGCTATTTAACGAACAGATTTCACAGCTGCTTGACGGAAAAGAAGTCTTGCTTCCAAAGTTTGACTTCATTCTTGGAAAGAGCGGATTTCATGACAAACCTATCAGGATCTCTGAGGGTCAGCCTGTCATAATCGAGGGAATTCACGGCCTAAATGAGCTGCTCAGCAGTTCCGTACCTCACGAGAGAAAGTTCAAAATATACGTCAGCGCTCTGACGCAGATGAATCTCGATAACCTGAACAGAATACCTACTACTGATGTCAGATTATTGCGTAGAATCGTGCGTGACAATCGATTCAGAGGGCACTCGGCGCTCGATACAATAAGAATGTGGTCAAGCGTTAGGAGAGGAGAAGACAAGTATATCTTTCCCTTCCAGGAAGAGGCGGATGTGATGTTCAATTCTGCAATTGTATACGATTTGGCAGCATTGAAAGCATTCGCAGAACCTTTGCTAGTTCAGATAGACGATTCGGTACCAGAGTATCTTGAAGCTAAGAGGCTTCTGAGGTTCATAGATTACGTGCTCCCCATGACGAATCTGGAGGATATTCCGAGAACCTCCATTATAAAGGAGTTCATAGGCGGCAGTGTATTCGGTTCCTAAGAGGTGAAGGCATGCACGGAGTTGATGAAGAGACCAGGAAAGCGGTCTTGAATAGGTTGAAGAGGATCGAAGGCCAGATCAGAGGCCTGCAGAAAATGGTTGAAAACGACAGGGTTTGTGGAGACATTCTTACTCAGGTCTCTGCAGTGAACTCGGCTCTTTCAAGAGTATCGGAGATGATTGTCAAAGGCTACGCAAGAAAGTGCGTTGTCGAAGCCAGTGAATCTGGCCAAATCGAAGAACTCGATAGCCTGATTGAGAACATAATAAAACTCAGAGGAGTCTAGATGATTGAATACGGTGACAAAGTACTGATCCTGCTTGAAGATGAAGAAACAAAGTACTTCTCTGAGGTCGAGAAAGGGACAGTTCTCAAGACTCACTATGGAAACCTAATGATTGATTCAATTGTAGGCAAGGAGTTCGGAGAGAGGATCAGTCTTGGTCTGAGAGATGCGTATTTGATAAAACCGTCTATCATCGACGGAATCTTTTCGTTGAGAAGATCAACTCAGATCGTTTACCCAAAGGATATTGCGTTCATTCTCTTAAACCTGGACATAAAACCGGGTGACGTTGTCTACGAAGCCGGAACGGGTACTGGTGTAATGACTTCAGTCTTCTCTCGTCAAGTAGGTGAGTCTGGCAGAGTCGTCACCTACGAGAAGAGATCAGACTTCTTAGAGAAGGCCAAGAAGAATGTCGGGCACCTTGGATTTGCAGAAAGGGTGAACTTCGTAGCGGGAGATATTGTAGAATGCAAAGACAGTAAGGTAGCCGATGCCTTCTTTCTTGATGTTCCCGAACCTTCTACTTCTCTTGAGACTTCGACAACTATCCTGAAGAGAAGCGGTAGGATCTGCGTTCTATGCCCTACAGCCAACCAGGTTCAAGAAACGATCGGGATTCTTAGGAATCTAGGAGTTATCGATGTTCAGGTATGGGAGATAATGGCAAGAAGCTATAAGACCAATCCCGAAAGGTTTAGGCCGGAAGACAGAATGGTCGGCCATACTACATACCTGGTGTTCGGTATAAAAGTAGAAGGGAGGAAGTTGCATGACTAAGAAGAAAGCCTTTAGGATAACGGCGTCGATCGCGGTTCTTATTGCGGTCTTCTTCCTGGGGGCATTTACAACTATGACGGACGATGAGATGTTCGAGAAGTTCAGTCCTGTGTTTCAGATACTTACATATATAGAACGAAACTACTACGACATTGACAAAGTAGATTATGACGATGTGCTCAACGAAACTTTAACAGGTACGATGCGTGGACTCGATGATCCATTTGCATGGTATTTTGATCCCGTTCAAACCAGGGAGAATGAGCTTGACACAAGCTCCAAGTATGGAGGTATTGGTTCTACTGTTCAGTACAACATTAAATTTGATTGTCTTGAAGTGGTGGCACCTATGGCCGGGAGCCCGTCAGAAAGAGTGGGCCTAAGACCCGGCGACTTGATTCTTACAATAGATGGAGTACCAATTTCCGATGTCGGCTATTACGGTGCCGTCAACATGCTCAGAGGAGACCCCGATACCCAAGTGGTTTTGGAGGTCTACAGAGAAACTCTCACTGAGCCTTTCTTCGTTGAAATTACCAGGGCATTCATTGAAATAAGGAGCGTAAAGAGTGAGTTGATAGATATTGAAGATATCGAAATCTCTTATATACACATTACGGGCTTCAACGCGCCAACCTACGATGAATTCCAGGATGCTCTAAACCTTAGCAGAAACAGCGAGGCCTACATAATCGATCTGCGAAACAACCCAGGCGGACTTCTGCAAAGTGTTCTGAACATCTCATCTCTCATTCTGCCCAAAGGCCAGAGAGTAATAACGATTAGGTACAGAGACGGTCAGGAAGAAATATACAACTCATGGGGATCCAGATACAATGCCTACTTCAAAGACAAACCAATCGTTTTGCTTGTTAATGAAGGAAGCGCATCGGCCTCAGAGATACTTACTGGAGCGTTGAAAGATCACGGACTGGCAACGGTTATCGGAACAAAGACCTTTGGGAAGGCGGCAGTTCAGACTGTTTTCAATCTTTCCAATGGAGGCGAAATATGGCTACCAACTGCTCATTATTTCACTCCAGATGGTAATGATATTCATCTTCAGGGTATAGAACCAGATATCATCGTTGAACCGGGTGATGATGTCCTTGAAGAGGACGGAAGCGAACTAACACTATCCAAAGCCACTATAGACATCGAACATGATCTTCAACTTTTAAAAGCAATCGAGATAATCCTCGAAAGTCTAGGAGTGAAGACCGTAAATTGAGAATCGCAAGTTTGCCAATCGCAATTTCGCTAATTGCCCTGATTTTCGGGCTTTTGGTGATATTGTATGTTAATCTGGAAGCTCTTCAGAATATCGGGAGACGGAGTGCCGCTCCCGACTTCTTTCTTAGAAACAAGTTTCTGCCGGTGCTTGAAGGTTTCAAGAATCATCTCGAAGCAGTTGAGGAGTTCAGCTCTGTACTTAAACAGCTAGAGAAGGAAAACGTAGGACCCTGGATAATGTCTACTGAAAACGGGATGAGAACGTTTGTCAGTCCATACTTTGAAACCTTCTCGAGATTGCAGACACTTTTTGTCATTGAAAGCGGAAAACAAGGTTCAAGAGAAAGAGAGACAATCGACTTTTTCGGTTCAGTTGTAACCAGGCTGGAGTTCATCGACTACGGAGCTTTCCGACTAAGTTATATCCCCGGCTACACAATCGTTATGGAATCAGACTTCAATTCATTGCAGGAAGAAGGGTTCGAATTCGCCAGAGTCCATTATATGCACTCTCTCAGTCCTGGAAGGTTCGTTTCAGATGTTTTCTCCGGCAGTGGACCCATTGTGGTTCTCAGAGAAGGCGCGACTATTAGCGAATCCTTCTTACAGACGGTCGAGAGATACTCGATACCATTTCTTCCGGTCAGATATTTTCTTATCAGGGACTGAACACTCAGCTTTGGTCGCTTAATATCGATCTCTGGCCATGCAAAAGTTGATATACTAGAGTTGCTTGTTCAATTTAGAAGAAATGACTGAGAGTGATTATTTGTTGCAGAGATTGAGTGAGTTCGTGGTAAGACACCGTGCAGCAGTAGTAGTGTTTTTCGTAATTCTTGGCGCATTTGGTGCATACCTTTCATTGAAACTGAATATTGATTCAGATCTGCTTAAGATTCTTCCACAGGACGATCCTGTCGTGAAGCAGTACAATCGCTTCATAAACGGAGACACTTCTGGCGACGTCACTTACATCGTTCTGCAAACACAAGACAAAACTGAAAAGGGAATAGAGAATCTTATTTCGGCTGCGAGAGGGATTTACGAAGGATCGAACGAATTCAGGAGTATCGAATCCTTTGTGAGGTTCGATCTAATGTCTGATCTCGGGCCTCTGGGCCTCCTAATGGTCGATCCAGGACAACTCTCCTCAATCAGAAATCGAGATCAGGATCTTTCAAGGACCGTCCAAAGACTCGTCAACTACGATTTCTCTGCTATTCGAAGCCTTGGACAGATGTTGCTCGGTTTTGAGGACCTCAAAGGACTAGTTGCAAACGAACCGGAAGGAGAAGACTTCTTCAGCTTCATAAGACTTCCAGAATCAATTCCTGTTAACGACCCGATGGTTTTGGTTATGGGTATCAGGCTCGATGGGCCTTCTTCCGATGTATCATACGTGAAAAGAGTGATTCCAGCACTAAGAGAGTGGCTTGATGGTGTTTGCGGAGTTCACGGAGTAACTTATGGAATGGCAGGAGATCACTTCGGAACTTACGACTCGCACAGGCAAGTAAGTGATGATTTCATGCTGACAACAGTGCTGTCGCTTGCAGGAATCTCTCTTCTCTTCTTCATTGCCTATTCAAGCTGGAAGGTTACCCTTTGCGTTTTCTCTTCACTGGCTATTTCGATGTTCATCACTCTCGGCCTTGCTTACGTAATCTTCGGCTCTCTAAACATCATCACTACCTTCGTCACCGCCATAACGCTTGGACTGGGAATCGACTATGGAATACATATGATAACCAGACTTTCGGATGGTGCAAACAGAGAGAAGAACCCGGTAACTCTATTGTACAGCTCCTATAAAGCTCTTATAAAGCCTCTTTCGGCAAGCATGATAACGACAGCTCTTGTCTTCATGATCCTTGCAGTAATCAGCTCCCCGGCCATTAGAGAACTGGGGATTCTCTCTGCAATCGGTATTGTTGTCTTCTTTATCGTAATGACAGTCTATCTCCCGGCAATTTCGATCATGACCGTAATAAATCCTGAAAAGAAGGCAAACATTCACCTGCTCGACAGATTTTTCCTGAGAATCTCGAAGGTAATCTTGAAATTCGGCGTCGTTTTCGGAGGAGTTGTCTTCATGCTTATCCTGATGCTCAGTTATCTTGGTTTGAACAATATTAGAAGCTTTTCCTATACTCCTCCCGGATTGATGTCAACCGACTCAGAACAGATCGCAGTTCCCAGCCTAATTGAAAGAACCTTCGGGGGAAGCATTATAAACACAGTGCCATTTATACTTCCAGATATAGATTCTCTAAGAAGGGCGCATGAGGAAATCGATCAGAATCCGAATTTCAAGAGCTCCTTCTCAATACTTTCTGTTATCGAAGGAGGAGAGGGAGATTACATTAATCAGATGCAGCAAGTTACCAGGGAAATCAATGCGCTGAGAGACTCTCCGTTAATTGAGGCCGTTTTCAAGAAAGCAAATTACTATGACTTCGTTGTAGAACTCCTTGACAGAGCGGAATCCATTGAAGGCTCGAATGATCTTATTGACCTTGCTACCGAGGTCATACCGGAAAGCCTGAGAGATCAGCTTCTCTACGAGGCTGCCAATGGTGAGACGTATTTTGTTATGAACTCAGAACCATTATCGATGATCTATAGAAACAACGTCATAAAGATTATTTACGACAGTCTCAGTCCTGAACTCAGAGCTTCTTTCGGAGGGTATCCCAAAGTCTTCCATTACCTGATGGACCTTGTGAGAATCATCTCCCTTCCAATATGTCTGGTTGCCTTCGTAGCAATCTTTGTCGTCGTTTCTATCGAAAGAAAGTCCATCATAGACGGACTCAAAACATTAGTTCTAATGGTCGGAATTTTGATGTCGATGTTTGGTTTAATGGAATTGATGGGAATTGAGACGACTTTTGTAACTGTAATCTCTGCCCCGCTGATAATTGGAATTGGTGTGGACTCACTTGTTTACGTTATACATAGTTCTAGGGAGAAGAAGAACACAGAGCTGGCCAGAACCCTAAAATCAATAACCATGTCTTCGGCAACGACTATGCTAACCTTCTTCTCATTCATTTTTGCAAGGGGAAAACTCCTGAGCACATTCGGTGTAAGCCTCGGATTTGGGGTTCTTGTCGCACTTGTTGTTGCAACCTTTCTAGTTCCTGTGCTACCATGGAACAGCAAAAAAAAGATCGGAGGTTGAGATATGCCATTACATCTTCTGGTGGCTTACTATGTAGTTGATCATGCATTTGTAAATAATCGAAAGCTTGCAAAGATGGATGATAAGAAGTTCTGGATGCATTTCATTTGGGTCGTTCTGATCTTTCTTGCCTTCACTTTCGACGTCTTTCTATCAAGCCCTCTTGGAATACTTTTACTGATACTTTCTGTCGGCCTGACAGTCACTGTTGACATGGGCCGCAAGAGGTTGCCAAACCTCTTGATCGAAGTCATTGCGTTTTTCCTGCTGCTTTTTTTCACCTTACTGGGAAGAAGCTTCCTCGTAGAATCATTTGTCACTGTTGAGTTTTCCTGGTATCTCATGGGAATGCTTCTGGTAACCGTGGGTGTCACTTACTTTCTTCGAGGGGCCATAGTGCCGGAAGAGGCTACCGACTCAATCGGAATCGCTGAGAGAATGTCTATATTTATCTTCATTCTTGCAAATCACTGGACTTGGGTCATTATCTCGGTTGCTGCCGGGCTTGCTTTCCGGGCAGTCTTTTCAAGGGACTCCAAGAAAGAATGGATAATTAGCCCGCTTGCAGGAATTGTAATATCCTTTCTCTGGCAACTCTTTATGAGGAGATTTCTCGGTTGACCTATGCAATCGGTGACATACACGGTTGCCTTTCACCGCTCAAAAGACTTATAAAGGCGATCGATCTCAAAGCTGACGACACTCTTGTTTTCATTGGTGATTATGTGGACCGTGGACCGAACCCCAGGGGAGTCATCGATTTTCTGATATCACTTTCCGTAAACCATGACTGTCATTTCATTCGAGGTAACCACGAGCAGATGTTCCTTGATTATCTGAGAGGCGCCGAAGGATCTACGATCTGGGCTTATAACGGGATGGAAACAACAATCAGAAGTTATGGGAGTATTAGATCTGTTCCAGAATACCATATTGAGTTTCTCAACGAGACTGTTCTTCACTACGAAGAGAACAACTTCATTTTCGTTCATGCCGGGGTACGGCCGGGAATCTCCTTGAAGAAGCAGAATTCAAAGGATCTTCTGTGGATCCGAGAACCATTTCTGGAGACGCCAAACCCTATCAGGAACCGTACGGTTGTGTTTGGTCATACACCCTTAATTAGCGGCCCTCTAATTCAAGAAGGAAAGATCGGTATAGACACTGGCTGTGTTTATGGAGGCTATTTGACGGCTTACAGAGTCGACGACAACTTCTACTTATCTGAGCGACTCTGATTCTCCCAACATATAAAAAGAGCGGAAGACAATTCTTCCGCTCCGTGAATCTGACAGCAGATATATCAGGGATAGATTCCTCTGAGTTTTGTGGCGTGAGCAACCTTCTCTATAGAGTCAACATATGCGGCAGTTCTCATATCGATGTTGTACCTGTTCATTGTCGATGCTACGGAAGCGAAAGCCTCTCTCATTATCTTTTGGAGAGCTCTTCTTACGTCCTCCACATCCCAGAAATAATGCTGTAGTCCCTGTACCCATTCGAAATATGAGACTGTGACTCCTCCGGCATTTGCCAGGAAGTCGGGAACAACGAAGATCTTGTTTCCAAGAACTATGTCTTCCGCTTCCGGTGTCATAGGACCGTTTGCGCCCTCGACGATTATTCTTGCCTTTATGTTCTTTGCATTCTTCTCAGTAATCGCATTCTCAAGAGCTGCTGGAACGAGGATATCCACATCGAGTCCGAGCAGGTCTTCGTTACTGATCTTCTGTCCCTTCGGGTAGCCCTCGATCACTCCGTTGTTCTGATCCCTGTATGCGATCAGATCATCAATGTCGAAACCCTCAGGATTATAAAGTCCACCAGAAACATCACTCACACCGATGACTTTTGAACCCATCTCTTCATCTATTAGCTTCGCCGCAAACGATCCTACGTTTCCGAATCCCTGAACGGCCACCTTCGCCTGCTTTGGATCCATGTCTTTGTACTTTAGAGCCTCTTCGGCAACCACTCTTACTCCGCGACCCGTTGCTTCCGTTCTTCCCTTAGAACCACCTATTTCCAGAGGCTTGCCTGTAACGATTCCGAGAACTGAATGACCAATGTTCATGGAGTATGTGTCCATGTACCAGGCCATTATCTGAGCGTTAGTATTTACGTCTGGCGCAGGAATGTCTTCTCCTTCACCTATTATGATCTGAATCTCTGAGAAGAATCTCCTTGAAAGTCTTTCAATCTCGTTGATTGAAAGCTCTTGAGGGTTCACACAAACTCCGCCCTTTCCACCTCCGTACGGGATACCAACTACCGCGCATTTCCATGTCATCCAGAAAGCCAGTGCCTTCACTTCATCGAGAGTAACGTTCTGATGGTACCTGATTCCTCCCTTTGCCGGACCTCTGGCTACATTGTGCTGTACCCTGTGCCCAGTGAAGACCTTGATTTCCCCGTTATCCATTCTTACGGGGAAATTCACAGTTAGCTCTCTTTTCGGAAAAGACAAGACCTGCCTCATGCTCTGGCTAAGATCCATGACATCGGCAGCTTTATTGAACTGCTTAAGTGCATTTTGGAACAGACTTGTTTCGGCCACGAGAATACCTCCTCCATATTGGTGTTCTTCATTAGAATTCTATGATCATAATGAATACTTCTCAAATCGATGTACGGGCGAATGGCACCGTCTACAGCTAATTAACGTACTCTAAGTAGCCTTTTCTGTACCAGTTTCCATTATGCTAATTACCAATAAAAAAGGCGAGGAAAACCTCGCGCTGGTACCCCCAGAAGGAATCGAACCTTCATCTGCGGATTAGGAATCCGCTGTTCTATCCGTTGAACTATAGGGGCACATCGTGGAAATTATAGCATCATGGTTCCGGCTTTTCAATGACGCGACTTTTTGAGTAGATTTAATTATCATACATTACGTGACGTTCTGTTAAAATTGATTGGACAGACTTCTTAGAGCCTGCTTCAACAGTTCTTTGAAACCTGTGTTTGCAGCTGTTCTGGTTGTCTGAAAAGTTTTGTACACAGCTTGCCGCATATGAGAATTATGAGAGGTGAATATTGTTGAAAAGAGTTGTAGCTCTTGAATCTACAGTTATAGCTCACGGCCTTCCACAAGGTATTAACTTCGAAACTGCTCTGAACATGGAGCGGGCAGTCAAAGAAAATGGCGGAATACCAAAAACCATAGGAATTCTAGACGGAAGAATTATCGTGGGTGTAAACGAGGAAGAGATGAGAAGACTTGGAACGGGTCGAAATGTCCTCAAGGTTGGTACTGCAGAGATATCCTACGCAACAGCGATGAAGAGAGATGCAGCAACGACCGTCAGCGCTACAATGGCTATTGCAAAGTTGAATGGAATCTCTGTATTCGCTACGGGGGGAATCGGAGGAGTTCACAGAGGAGTAGATTGGGATGTCTCTCAAGACATCATAGAGCTTTCGAGAACTAGAATGATCGTAATATCGGCAGGCGTGAAGAGCATTCTTGACGTACCAAAGACCCTGGAGTTTCTTGAAACCTTCGGAGTAACAATCGTTGGTTACAAGACCGATTGTTTCCCGTTCTTCCACTGCTCAAAAAGCCCTTACAAAATCAATCTAACCATAGACTCCCCAAAAGAGGCAGTGATGATTCTGAAAGAAAAAGAAAGGCTTGGAATAGAGGGCGGACTGCTAGTAGCTAATCCTATTCCCGAAATGGACTCTATGGACTACGATGAATTGAGCGCTCTCATTGAATCCGCTCTAAAAGCAGCCGTAGAAGAAGGGATCTCGGGGAAGACTCTCACTCCATATCTGCTCGGCAAACTCGCGCTGCTGTCAGGAGGGAAGACACTTGATGCAAACATTTCCCTACTGATAAACAATGCCGCGCTCGGTGGTCTTATAGCCGCTAACTCGGGAGAAGAACTATGAACGGTTACTCCTTGAAAGGCGGATTTGTCTATTTGGAAGAGACCGGAGCTTATTCTTGCAAGGACCTCTACATTGACTCAGGAGAATTCTCTGCAGATACTCCTTATGGTGCTCAAGAGATAGATATTTCAGGCAAATTCGTTTACCCTGGATTTGTCGACTCGCATGCACACCTCATTGGAACGGGAAGAAAGTCTCTGGAGGTTGATCTAGAGGGCTGCAGCTCTATCGAATCGCTTGCCGATAGGTTGAGCGTTGATCGAAGGATAGTAAGAGCTAGAGGCTGGGATCAGGAAGTGTTAGGGTTTATGCCCGTGAGAGGAAAGCTTGATCTCATCACTTCAGAACCAACGATTATTACCAGAAGGTGCGGACATATCGCCTGCGTAAACTCGTCCCTGATAAAGCTATTAGACCTTGAAAGACTTCACGGTCTTGATGGTTCGGACATCGATCTTGGAATACTCAAGGAGAGAGCTCTAGAGGAGATGGACCGGATAGCAAAACTCTCTCCTGCTGAAGTCAGAGAAGCGATTGAAGCGGGAACAAGGTCCTTTTTGAAATATGGAGTGACTTCGGTACACAGTGACGATTATCACGGCATAGATTATGAACTCCTTATGGAGGCTCTCTCGAGCGCGAACAAAATGAGAGTCTACGAAAAGCTCTGCATCTCCAGAAAAGAAGATCTGGAATTGATCAAACATGGCAGGCAATTCGAAACTGATTTCTTCCGACTGAGAGCTGCAAAGATGTATCTTGACGGGTCGCTCGGAGCAAGAACGGCGGCGATGATTGAGCCTTACCACGATTCTCCGACCGAAACCGGCGTCCTATATATGACTGCCGATGATCTTAGGCCGATCGTGAGGAGAGCAGACAGAGAAGGAATTCAGGTCTGCGTACATGTTATAGGAGATCGGTCACTGGAAGAGGCCCTCTTGGCTTTTGAAGGATCGAACAGTGAAACTCTCAAGCATAGACTAATTCACGTTCAGATCGCGTCTGAGGACCAGATAAGAAGGATTGCCGGCCAGAGACTAACCGCATCGATTCAACCGGTTTTCGTTGACTCTGACAGCACAATTGCACCGGAGAGGTTCGGGCCGATCCGGATCAAAGATGCCTACCCGTTTGGAAAGATGAGAGATATGGGAGTAGTTGTTGCCTTCTCAACCGACTCACCGGTAGAGAGCACTTCGGTAGTCAAGAACCTCGTTTCGGCCGATAGATTCTTCTCCAGAAAGGACAGCATAGAGATGTATAGCAAAGCCGGACACACTCTAGCAAACAGTGTCAGATCCTTCGCGCTCAATCCAGGGGACCCAGCAGATTTCTTCGTAACCGGCTCAGATCTCTTAAAGACGAGAGAAGATACTTTCGCGGACATGACATTTGTTTCAGGAAGGTTAGTGCATACACTAGAATGAAATCAGTCTCGAACCGTAAACCGTAACTCGTATTGTACATAAATGCTTCATCTACTTTCTTTACGCTTCGTCACTTATATGTTAAATATAAGAAAACTATCTTGAAGAACACTGGCAAAACTGCTAAAATTAGTACAGAAAAAGGCGGCATAAGCCGCCGAGTCTGGTGGGCTCGGGTGGAGTCGAACCACCGACCGCCCGGTTATGAGCCGGAAGCTCTAACCAAACTGAGCTACGAGCCCAGACACAAAATTGATTATAATATTCCTCATGACTTGTGTCAAGAGGTTCAGGAGATGGTCCAATGCTAAACAACAGCTCTGTGGGTCTTCGGATATCTGCAGATCCGGTTCAGGAAATGACTGTGAAGTATCCTAGGGTTCTTGTAATAAAGGCCGCGTTCTCTCTTCTGAAAGACGGAAAGTCAATTGAACATAGAGATCTGGAAAAAACTTTACAGACCTTGCTCTCGCGATAAAACCAGAACCCAACTCGGATCTTATTTCTGGTTGTGATGCTTGAGATGAAAAGATAGATTCATGATGTCTGAGGGTGTCAAGCCGGGTATTCTCGTTGCTTGGCCTATCGTTGTAGGCTTTGTTCTTTTCAGCTTTTCTCTTCCTTCTGTTGAGAGGTTGGATACTTCACCATAATCTAAGTTGGAGGGGATTTGATCTCCCTCGAGCTCTTCAAGTCTCTTGACCTCTTCCCTAAGACGCTTAATATATCCACTGTACTTGATCTCTATTTCAACTTGTTCTATCACTTCATCATCAACAATCGGTTCGGGATCGTAATCTGAAAGGTCCCTGTACTCAACTCCCGATCTTTTTAGCAGACCCGAAAGCTTTGCGGGCGTATCAAGTCTCGAACTCCTCTTACTAATTAATAGCTGGTTCAACCTTTCAGAAGGTCTGACGGTCACTCTTTCAAGTCTTAAGACCTGATTCCTGGTCTGGTTTGCTAATCGGGATACCTTCTCACTGAACCAGTCGGGCACTAGTCCGTATTCATGACCGTACTCTGTAAGCCTTATGTGCGCATTATCGTGCCTGAGAAGCAATCTGTACTCCGCTCTTGACGTGAGAAGTCTATAAGGTTCATCCACTCCCTTCGTCACAAGATCGTCGATCATAACTCCAATATAAGCTTCCGATCGACTTAGTACAAGCTGCTTCCCGCCATGCAGCTTCGCTGATGCGTTGATTCCCGCGATCAAACCCTGACCGGCAGCTTCCTCGTAACCACTGGTCCCGTTTACCTGACCAGCGAAATACAGATTCTCGACTAATTTGCTCTCCAGCGTTGAGTACAACTGAGTCGGATCTATATAGTCGTACTCGACAGCATAAGCCGGCCTGACGATTTCCGCCCTCTCAAGCCCCTTTATTGTTCTGATCATTTCCAGCTGTGTCTCGAAAGGAAGGCTGGTTGAAAGACCGTTCAAATAGTACTCGTCGCTCAAAGCACTCTCGGGTTCAACAAACAATTGATGGCTACTCTTATCAGAGAACTTGATCACCTTATCCTCAATCGAAGGGCAGTATCTCGGTCCCTTTGAATCGATAAGCTTAACATCCCCGTACAGCGGCGAGAATCTGAGGTCTCTCTTGATGATGTCGTGTGTTCTCTCATTTGTCCTGGTCAGCCAGCACGGATGATCGTCTTCAAGGACAAAGGGCTCGGAAAAGTATGAGAAACAAAGCGGGGTATTTGAGGTACCCTGACGCTCCATACTGGAGAAATCGATTGATCTGCCTGCTATTCTTGCAGGGGTCCCAGTCTTGAAACGTCTGACTTCGAACCCCAAAGCTTTAAGCGATGCAGTTAGCTCGGTTGCTGGAAACTCACCAAGCCTTCCTGCGGGAAACTCCTGTGGTCCGATGAATATCTTCCCTCCAAGAAAGGTGCCCGAAGCAACTATTACAGAACGTGCAGAGTACCTGAGGCCAAAGTGCGTCGTGATGCCTCTTACACGACCCTTATCCACTTCTATGGACTTCACAATTCCAGACTGCAAGTGCAGATTTTCCTGCATCTCAAGTATTCTCTTCATTATCTGGCTATACCTGTTCTTGTCCACCTGAGATCTCAGTGCTCTGACGGCGGCTCCTTTGCTGGTGTTTAGAACTCTTATATTGAGTGATGCCTTATCTGTTGACTTGGCAATCTCCCCACCGAGCGCGTCTATCTCTCTTACGACAATGCCTTTCGCTGGGCCCCCCACAGCCGGATTGCAGGGCGTCCAACCAACCGTGTCGAGGTTAATATTTAGAATAAGCGTTCTCATGCCCATTCGCGCGCCAGCTAATGCGGCCTCGATACCGGCATGTCCGGCCCCTATGACGATTATGTCGAATTCGTAATCTCTTTTATTTGATCGCATAACATCACTCCTCTATCATAGTATTGTACACAGAAAGGAGGCATTAAGTTGAGAAAAGTCCGTTTCGTTGACACTACGATGAGAGATGCGCACCAGTCACTTCTGGCCACTAGGGTCACAACAGCTGAGTTGGCAGATATAGCTCCTCTTGTCGATCAGGTTGGTTACCACGCAGTGGAGGTCTGGGGCGGAGCAACCTTTGACTCCTGTGTTAGATACCTTAATGAAAATCCTTGGGAAAGACTCGATGTACTCAAAGAGAGATTTAAGAATACCAAGCTTCAGATGCTTCTAAGAGGTCAAAATCTTCTCGGTTACAGAAACTATGCAGATGATGTTGTAGAGCTCTTTGTTAAGACTATGGCAAATCACGGGATTGATATTGTAAGGATCTTTGACGCCCTTAACGACCTAAGAAATCTGGAGAAGTCGGCAAGCGCAGTAAAGGATGCTGGAATGCACCTTCAAGTAGCAATGTCGTATACAACCAGTCCCGTTCATAACATCGATTACTTTGTGAAGATCTCCGACAAAGCTGCGGATTTGGGCGCAGACTCTCTCTGTATTAAGGACATGGCAGGCCTTCTGAAGCCTGGAACGGCTTCAACTCTTGTAAATGAGATCAAGAAGAGGCACTCTATCCCTTTGGAGGTACACTCTCATTTCACAACGGGTATTGCCGATATGGCTTACTTGAAGAGCGCTGAGGCCGGGGCCGATATTCTCGACACCGCCACGTCTTCAATGGGATTCGGAACCTCACAACCTGGTGTCGAGAGCATATGGACAACATTACACGATATGGGGCTCTCAGAGAAGCCAAATTACCCTCTACTCAAAGAGATAAACGACTACTTTTCAAGGGTTAGGAAGAATCACAGTGGCACTGATGCAGGTTTCACTATAAACACTTCAGTTTTGGAAAATCAGATTCCGGGAGGAATGTACTCCAATCTAATAAACCAACTGAAATCTCAGAACATGAGCGACAGATTCGAAGAGGTTCTCGAAGAAGTTCCTCAGGTACGCGCTGATCTCGGTTATCCCCCCCTTGTTACTCCAACATCTCAAATAGTGGGCGTGCAAGCGGTCTTGAATGTTATGAACAACGAGAGATACAAGACGATCACGAAAGAAGTAGAAAGATACATAAGGGGATTCTATGGAACACCTCCTGCAGAAATCGACAAGTCACTGAAATCAAGAGTTATGGGAGATGAAGAGTCGATTTCTCATAGGCCGGGCGACACTCTTGACCCAGAAGTCGAAAAAGGAAGAAACGAACTCGGCCTGCTGGCCGAATGCGATGAGGATCTTCTTATATACCTGTTACTTGGAGAAGTTGGAAAGAAGTATCTTAGTCAGAGATACAGAGATTCTCTCAGAGTCGACTTTGAAGTCGCGAAGGATTTTAGAGAAGGGATAACGGTATACCCAGTTTGATTCGTAGTATTAACAATATTCACGAAGATAGAACTATATTAAAGCTAACAAGAGGCAACTGTAGACTACTTAGCGCCTTCATGAAGAATGGGGGCGTTTTTTTTGTTCAATCTCTGCATTAACACTTCTTTAATTAACCGGAACTTTCTGATACAATTTGTTTAGGGTGTATCCCAATTCTATCAAAGGAGGGTTCAGAAGATGAGAAAACTCGCAGCTGTTCTTTTAGTGCTACTTCTAGTCTTATCTTTTGCAAGCGCAAAGTTGGTGATTTGGTCCTCTGAGAACCAGATCCCTGCACTTGAGAAGTTGGCGGCAGATTTCGAAAGTGACTACGGAATTCAAGTGGAGATTCAGCAGGTGAACTTTGGCGACATAAAGTCCAAGTTCCTTACCGCAGCTCCCGCAGGCGAGGGCCCCGACATCATAGTAGGCGCACATGACTGGGTTGGTGAACTCGCTATCAATGGCCTTATCGAACCGATTCCATTTCTTCCCGAAGCCGATCAGTACTACGATGTCACTCTAGATGCCTTCAGCTACGGCGGAAACCTCTACGGTGTCCCCTATACTGTTGAGGCGATTGCAATCATCTACAACAAGGATCTCGTATTCAAAGCACCGAAAACAATCTCAGAGCTTGAAGAACTTGCTTTCGAGGCTGCAGATGATGAAGTCGTGGGCCTGATCTACGCAGTTGGGGATTTCTATCACTCCGCACCTTTCATACTGGGAAGAGGCGGCTATATCTTCAAGGAGACTGCTGCGGGTCTTGATGTAACCGACATAGGCCTGAACAACGAGGGTGCGATTGCAGGCGGAAACCTCATCAAATCTTGGTTCGACAAAGGCCTAATTCCTGGCGGTCCAAATTACAACCTGATGGACTCTTTGTTCAAAGACGGACTGGCCGCATTCATTATTAACGGCATATGGGCAACCCCAAGTTACCGCGATGCGGGTATCGACTACGCGATTCTTCCTTTCAGCGAAATCACATTCGACGACGGTACAACTCCGAGACCATTCGTCGGAGTACAGGGCTTCATGATAAACTCAAAGTCTCCGAACAAGCTTGAAGCCACTGAATTCGTGGTGAACTACATCGGAAGCTTCGAAGGCCAGTACGGAATGTTCCTCGGAGAGAGAAGAGGTACGGCAAGAGCCGACGTGTTTGCATTTATTGAAGCGGACGCCGGTCCAGAGCTGTATGATGTTTTACAGTTCTCCAAGAGCGCTTCAGTAGGAACACCAATGCCAAACGTTCCGGAAATGGCGAGCGTATGGGGAGCAATGGGCGATGCACTTGGCCTTATTATCAACGGTCAGGATACAGTGGAGAACGCTTTCAATTCTGCAGTAGAGAAGATCAAGACTACAATTGGAAAATGATTGTTCTCTCTTGACTTATCCACATATCTAAATCTTGTTAGACTGAGCGCGGGAGACTCCCGCGCTCTGGTTTAACTGTCCGGAGGGATTACCTTGAGTGGAAGACGATTTGTAATCTTTCTCTTTTCCCTGGCTATCCTCGCAATATTCAATGCCTTTTCTCTATGGAGCATATATCTGTTATTTGCCGATGGGAATTTCGGCTTGATGGTAACAATGGTCATCCTGACTCTGCTAATTGATATAATTGCGTTGAATCCAAAGGGTTACCCGTACAGATATATGATTCCCGCAATGATATTGCTTTTCATTCTCACGCTATATCCAATGTACTACACTTTCAGAACTGCCTTCACTAATTACGGAACCGGGCATCTATTCACAAGGCAGCAGTCAATTCAAAAGCTCCTCAGCGATTACTTCTACATCCCGGAAAACCCCGAGGAATTCGAGTTTTCCATCTTTATCGAGCTCGACAACTATAGCCCCACAGACAGATTCATAACTCTTCTGAAGTCGAAGACGGATGGAGAGATGTATGCCACTCTTAGGCCTCAGGTTGTAAGCAGAGATGCATCGGGGAACATCACACTGGCCACCGCCAAGATGTTCGAGATAAAATCGGACAGTTTCGTTATCGGCGGGGTGAACTACACTCTTTCACGCTCTCCGGATGACCGAATCCTGGCTATCCTATCTGATGCCGGTGCAAGGTATATATACTTTTATTCTCCCCAAGACACCTCCACCAGGCCGAACGCTCCCTTCTACTTCAGCGAAATAAGAGGAGTGTGGCTCCGAAATGCCGAATTTACAGACTCGGAGGGTAATCAGATAAGACTATTCCCAAACTCTCTTTACACAACCTTTGCCACCACTGAAAGGAAGTATGCGTTAAGGACTGAGACTTCATTCTCCGCCGGAAGAGCCATTCAGGAGACCGTTGTCTATAACAGGCAGACGGGAAGGACCTTGATCGAGGAGGGTGGCTTTTTCTATGATATCGACGCAAATGGAAACGAGTTCATAGTTGAGGGCTACATATCTGACGTTGGTTTTTGGAACTTCGTTAGGATGTTCCAGGATCCGAAGATAAGGGACCCGTTTTTTCAGGTATTCGGCTGGACGTTTACCTGGGCCGGACTTAGCGTTCTCTTCTCATTCGTAATTGGCCTGGCGCTGGCAATCACACTGAATGATCGGAGACTTAAGGGAAAGAAGATTTACAGAACACTGCTCATCATTCCCTGGGCCGTACCTGCCTTTATCTCTGCTCTTGTATGGAGAAATGGCTTCTTCAACGAAACCTATGGAGTTCTGAACAGGTTCATTGTTCAGGGACTCTTTGGGCTTGAACCAATAAAGTGGCTGAACGATGCCTTTTGGGCCAAAGTTTCAGTCTTGATTGTCAATACATGGTTGGGCTTCCCGTACATGATGACAGTAAGCCTCGGTGCTTTACAGAGTATTCCCGAAGAGTTTTATGAGGCCTCATCGATCGATGGTGCAACGAGACTCCAGAGATTCAGAATGATTACCTTCCCCCTGTTAATGGTTACTGTTGCACCTTTGCTTGTCGGCAGCTTTGCCTTCAACTTCAACAACTTCACCGGCATTTATCTGGTGACCCAAGGTGGACCCGCAATTCCTGGAGCTTCGACACCCGCTGGGGCAACTGATATCTTGATCTCATACACTTTTAAGCTGGCGTTTGAAGGGAGAGGTCAGGACTTTGGCTTTGCCAGTGCCATTTCAATTATCATATTCATAATCGTCGCCGGCTTCAGCTGGATAAACTTTAAATTGTCCGGTTCCTTTGAAGAGGTGAGCAGATAATGGCCGTTGAGAGAAGAAAATACTGGTTAAGACACATAATCTTGATAGCTGTTGTCGTTGTGGTTCTCTTTCCCATGGTTTGGTTGATAACCACTTCAATAAGACGTGACCAGGCAGCTTTCTCGTCAAGGCTCTTTTCAACCAGAGTAACTCTTCAACACTACAGGAACCTTCTTTTCCCGGAAAGAAGCGTAGGAAGGCTTGTTCTTGATCTCCAGAGTGCAACATACGCCACAGGAGACTACAGAGGGAAAAGCCAGGAGGATCTGAAGAATACTGTTGAGAAGTTCCTCACTAAATTCGATTCTCTTATGGATGAGAGCGAAGAAATGGTTAGGGCAGTCGAAGGCGGTACCGCTGCAATTGAAAGCAATCTGGTAGAAATGGAGAGCATGATAATCAAGGAAATGAATGAGCTGAGACTCAAAGACAAGGTCCTCTTCGAAGAGAGACTCAAAGAGATAGGTGGACTAGACGAACTGAAGACGGCCTACGCGGTAGGAGAAATTCTTCAAACCGCCTCACCTTCTCTTGAAGGAACCTATCCCTTCTACATCGGATTGCTTGGCGAAAGGTCATCACAAGTCATCGAGTCTCTCGAAGCTTACAGAAACCTGTACGAAGAGGTATTCCGTCATCGCGACGAGACGCTGCTAGCAATAGAAACCCTTGAATTTGAGAACAAGAAAGAAGTGGTGGAATCACTGAATTCTGTTGAAGATTACATATCTCTCTCTGGCATTGACTACTCTGAATGGCGAAGAGTTGAGTGGCTTCAAGTTATTAACAGATATCTAAGGGAGGTCGAATCTTCGATGCCCGAAGATCAAGCCTCCGAGCTCAACCGGATCAGGACAGGCCTATATGATTCCTTCAGATCTGCCGGTAACGCATGGGAAGCGGCAGCTGCTTCCAGTGCAGCCCTTTCTGAAGAACTATCTTTCCTGGCGGAGACGGCCTTTGGAACCGACTACTATGAGTACCTGGCCGCAAATGAAAAGTTGGAAGCAATAAAAAAGAACCTCGAGTCTACCGAAAAGGCTCTAGTCGTCTCAAATTCGGCATTAGGCGAACTAGAAGACTCTTTTGAAGTCGCATTGCCGACCGTCGTGTCTGAAACTAGAAAACTCTCTGCCGTCGTTCCACCGCTGCAAATGATAATCACTAAAGGCGCAGGTAATAGTACGGCTGTGACGGAGGCAAAAGTCAGGTCATCACTCGAGAGAATCGATTCAGCAAAGGAGACCATAGATCTTCTCCAGCGGCAGCTATCAAGTATGCAGAACGTCCGTGGGCTGAGCACAAGTCTTTCCGATCTCTCGGATAAGATGGCCTGGTTCTTAGGCAATGGCGAAGCTCTCGTAAGCGCATCTGCAAACTCAGAAGTCTTAAAGGGAGCAGACGTAATAGACATAGCCCTGTCAAACTTGTCGAGGGTATTGCCTGTTCTTGAGATGAGTGTTGCAGAGTATATTGAGGTATCGGAGAGAACGATCGCTCTCACGACGGAACTGGAATCCCTGAAGAAAAGCATGGAAGACCTCGAGAACAGGATCTCTGAACTTCAAGAAGAAGCTGAGAGAGCAGAAAGAGAGCATGCAAAAGTCCTTGAAGCGATTAGTATACAAGCTGCGATGCTGTTTGTGGAGGAGGAAATAACCTCGCTGGAAGGCGCCAGAAATTATGTATCGAAGCTGTCCGGTGTGCTGAACAACTACTTCAACATAAGAGCATCAACCCGTTACAGGACCCTTCTGTGGTACGATGATTTCATTCGGGCTGATTTGGAGGCAAAGGAAGGGACGGCTCTGCTGAATCAGCTAATCTCTACTATGAGATCGATGAAGGATGAACTTGCATCCAAGGTAAACTACTACATCGATCTGAGATTCCTTGGGACTTCGGTAACCCTAGATGACTTCGGAAAGATGCAGGAGACTTACAATTCTCTCTTTCAGCAGGTTAACGCTAAGTACCAACGTGCATCTAGGTTAATATCCGATCTAATCGAGAAGCCCACAACCTATTCATCTCCATATGATGGCATATTGAAGGAGATAGACAGAGCCTTATTCAGAACAAATCAGATCTGGGCACAAAAAGAGAGTACTTATTTCTATTTCGTCAGGTGGCTTCTTAATTCAATAATCGTAGCACTTTCTGTGTCGCTTATCAGCGTTGCCGTTGCAGCTCTAGCTGCGTATCCTTTCAGCAGAATGAGATTCCGTGGAAGGAAGCAAGGTTTGCTTGGCCTCCTCCTTATTCAGATGTTCCCTACAATAATGTTCATGGTGGCTCTCTACGCTTTGCTGCAGTTCATTGGAAGTTTAATTCCATTCCTGGGACTAAACACGCTTGGAGGCCTGATATTTGCTTATTCAGGAGGAATTGCCTTCAACATCTGGCTGATCAAAGGCTATTACGATACAATCTCTAACTCTCTCGAAGAGGCAGCAATGATCGACGGGGCAACGAAATTCCAGGCCTTTTTAAAGGTGATTTTACCGCTTGCCAGACCGATTCTGGCTGTTGTGGCTATTCTGACGTTTATGAACATCTTCAACGAGTATCTGATTGCAAGGATAATTCTTCAGGACATGAACAAATGGACATACGCAGTTGGCCTTTGGCAGTTCTCGGGAAGATTCGAAACGAGCTGGGGCCCATTCACTGCCGCAGCGTTGATTGGAGCAGTTCCGATGGTCATATTCTTCCTCGTGTTACAGGACTACATCGTTGGGGGTTTGACACAGGGAGGAGTGAAAGAGTAACTTACCCTAAACTCGTCCGATTTGTGATGAGAGCCAGTTAATTTTCAGGAGCCCGTCCCTAAGCAACCGGGATCGGGCCCCTGAATTTTGAAGGTCGTGAGTATTTCGAACAGTGAATGTTGGGAGCGGAAAGACCTATGTCATATATAATTGAAGAGAAAGGATTCAGTAAAGTTTTTTCTCACTCTGTTAGAGTGTAGATACTAGTAAGATAGGAATCTGTCGCACTCAAGATTGTCCAGATGGAAGGTGTTGCAGATGGAGTTCATTTATCCCAATTACGACACAGGTTCAATAGTAAACCTATCAGCTGCCATTCTGAAGCACTTCGATGCTGAGATACCTTCAGGGGTGAAGGAGTATTGCTTCTCAGAACACGGAATTAGCATCGATGGAATAGATAAGCTAGTGGTATTCATAATCGATGCTGTTGGCTATTATAACTTGATGAAGGTCCTTGAGAAAAGCAGTTTCAAACACTTCTCTGTCGAAGATGTAAGAAGTCTGACTTCTGTCTTCCCTTCAACCACTTCCAGTGCTCTCACTTCGTTGTTCACGGCCACAACGCCTGGAGAGCACGGAGTACTCGGGTATCTTCTCAATATTCCAGAGTACGGCGGACTAGTGAATATGATCGAGTTGACTCCCTACACTCAGGATAGAGACAATCTCACCAGATTGGGCTTTGACCCTCTTAAGTACAATCAAAATCCAACTATCTTCGAATCTCTGAAGGAAGCTGGCGTAAAAGGTTATCATCTCACATCCAAGAGTTTCGTGAACACAGGACTGACGAGAATGCATTCCCGCGGAGGCATAGCCAGGGGTGTTCATGGATTGGGAGATATGTTCGAGGAACTCAATACCATCCTTGCTGCGGATGAATCCGAAAGTCTGACGGTTGTCTACTGGGGTCTTATCGATACTTACGGTCACAAGTACGGTCCAAACTCCTTATCTTTCACTTCGGAAACCGCAGCTCTTATCTCGGCGATCGAAGGGTTCTTCGATGAGACGACTGAGAGAAACACCGCATTCTTCATCACTGCCGATCACGGTCAAATCGAAACCCCTTGGGAGCAAGAGATCTGGTGGTCAAAGTTCGACGATATCTTCGATGAGATGTACTCCATGCCGGGAGGTGAACAGCGCATGTCCTACATATATTCTCTCGATAAAGAAAAAACAAGAAAGAAGATGGAAGAGCTTTTTGGAGATTCTATTGAGATCATAGAGCCATCCCGTCTTGATGAAATAAAGCTCTTCGGCAGGCCTCTGAGCAATTCTTTCAGGAAGAGGATAGGTGAGCTCATTACCGTATCCAAGGACGACTCATCATTGTGTTTCAAATACACAGGTCAGGAACACTCGCTCAAAGGAAGGCACGGAGGTTTGACAAAGGAGGAAATGAACGTCCCTCTAATACTTCTGAGAAGGGATTAGTGGCTTTTTTCAGTCTTTCTATTCTCCCAGTTTATTTCAGCGATTGACTTCTGCAAGTATATCGGTTTAAGGTCAGAATAACCTATGAACTCTCCTGCAGCAAACTTCTCAACTGCGATTTCTCTCATCGCTGAGGGGTCCTGATGTCTCACTTCACTGCAATCAAATCTTTCGAAGGCCTGTTCTATTTCACCGTCAAAAAAGAGTTTCGTCCCTGACAAGTCGATCGCGGAGACTAACTCGGCGGTACTACTGAACTCAGTTTCTCTGACTGGCACTCTCTCTCTGTATTCTCTCCAGTAATAGTGCCCCTCTCTTCCGCGTCTCAGGAGAATGAATCTCTCATCACCGATCGAGCTTGCCAGTATATCAAGAGAGTTAAAAGGAACTACGCGGATATCATACGGAAAGGCGATACCTTTGGCTGTTGCAATGCCTACTCTCAAACCCGTAAGGGAACCGGGACCAACACCGACCCCGATGAAGTCGAGTTTCGGGACCTCAATCTTGAGATTCTCTATCATCTGCTCTACCATTACGGCTAACAAAGAACCGAATTTGTCGATTTCTCGAGCCTTTATCTCCATCTCTCCCCTGCCATTACAGGCCGAGAGAAGAAGAGTTTTAGAAGAAGTGTCGAAACATATATACTTCATCGCATCTCCTCAGCTGAGATTCTTGAAGCCTTCACCGAAGACCTCGGCATTGTTCACAATTATCACAAAAGCCCGTTTGTCTGTGGCCTTCACTATATGCCTTAACTGCCCTATCTCTCTTCTTCTTATTGATACCATCAAAACAGGTCTGTCTTCTCCGGAAAAGCCGCCCGTCGCCTTAATCATCGTCGTGCCACGCTCCATTTCCTCAATAATTCTCTTCTTTATTGAATCACTTTCCACGCTAATAATGAAAGCCGTTCTTGTGTTGCCGATACCCTCGATTATCCCATCTATTGTCTTGCTTGTAGTGAAAATCGTTATTATTCCGTACATTGCTGCGATAGGTCCGAATACGACAATGGCGAGCATTGTGATTAGTGAATCGCTTATTAACAGACCCGTTCCTGTGCTGAAATTCAGATACTTTGAGAAGATCATAGCAAGTATATCTGTTCCTCCAGTGGAA
This sequence comes from Mesotoga sp. B105.6.4, assembly GCF_002896535.1. Taxonomy (NCBI): domain Bacteria; kingdom Thermotogati; phylum Thermotogota; class Thermotogae; order Kosmotogales; family Kosmotogaceae; genus Mesotoga; species Mesotoga sp. B105.6.4. Next base: position 49,347 of record NZ_JWIM01000034.1, read on the forward strand.
GCTCCGCGCCACAACACCAAGCCCATGCCAGCACCAGCAATAACGCCACCGTAGATTGCCACCAGCAGAAACCCGTCTTGTGTAGAAGAAGCATCGAAAACCGGGAAGTCCAGCTTCTGAAGAAGATCAACCGTTATGGACATAAGTACCGCCGAGTAGATCGACTTTATTCCAAAACCTACTCCCAGAATCACGAATGCAAGAAGAAAGAGAGCAATGTTGTACACAAACATCTGAGCTCCCACCCAGAAACCGAAGACCCTGTAGATAATTATTGCAAGCCCGCTGACGCCGCCGGCGATAATGTTGTTCGGAATCAAAAACGAAACAATTGAAACAGCAGTCAGTATTGAACCGACCGTAATCAGGAAGTAGTCAACGAATACCTTCCTATTCACTTCACTCTACGACCCTTGAGTTTTTCAGTTTTGCGATTTGCTGTAGGAGCTTCCTCTCTTTGCTTGAAGGCTTGTTAATATTCACCCTCACCGTTACGAGAAGATCTCCACGCCTATTGCCGGAAACACTTGGAACACCAAGGTTTTTCATCCTGAATACCGTGTTTGGACTAGTTCCCGCCGGGATCTTAAGGGTCTCCGTACCTCCTTCGGGAAGGGGTATCTCAACCGTGGTGCCTAGTGCACCTTCAACATAGTCTATCTCCTTGGTAATATACAGATCGTTTCCACTACGTCTGAACTCCGAAGGCATTTCGACTCTTACACTTACGTAAAGGTCTCCGTACGCACCTCCATTCTGCCCTGAATTCCCGTGACCGCCAATTCTAAGAGTTGCTCCATTCTCAACTCCTGCAGGAATCGTAACGCTCACCTGGTGTCTCTCCTTCACGTAGCCTCTGCCGCTGCACTGACCGCAGCGCTTATCGATTATCCTTCCCGTTCCGTTGCAGGTATTGCAGGCATGAGTGTTGCTGAACATCCCAAAGAATGATCTATGCTCCTCTTTCACATAACCGCTTCCATTGCAGGTAGGACATGTCCTGAAACTCGTGCCGTCTTCGGCTCCCGTTCCTTTACACTTGTGACAGACCTTATTTCTGTCATACTCAAGTATCACTTTCTTCCCAAGTATTACGTCTTTCAAATCTATGGCAACCGAAGCATGAATGTCCTCTCCCCTAACCGCTCTTGGACTCTGGGATCTGGAACTCGTACCTGACCTGCTTCCTCCAAAGAAGACATCGAAGACATCCTGAAAATCGCCGAACATATCGTCGAAGCTTCCTCCAGCGCTTCCAGGAGTTCTTCCAGAGCCACGGCTATAGGAAGAAGGATCTCCCACATATCCGAAACGGTCGAACATCGCACGCTTTTCTTTGTCGGACAAGACCTCATAGGCCTCCTGAATCTCTTTGAATTTCGCTTCGGCATCCTTCTTGTCTGCACCTTTGTATGCATCAGGATGCCATTCCTTGACGAGTCTTCTGTAAGCCTTCCTTATATCTTCATCAGACGCATTTCGTGAGACTCCTAGAATCTCATAATAGTCTTTTCTTGATTGAGCCATCTAAATCACCACCGAATGCTCTTATTCAGACTCGGAAGAGTTGTTTATGGCAACAACGACTCTTGCAGGTTTGAGAACCTTGCCGTTAAGATAGTATCCATGTTCGACGACATCATGAATCGCCATATCGGGAACATCGTTTGAAGTAATCGTCTCTTCAACTTCATGAGTGAAAGGATCAAAGGGCCTGCCCACCTCGGGGATTATCAGGGATAGCCCTTCGTCGAACATGAGCTTTTCAATCGATTTATGAATAAGCCTGACACCAGAAATGAACCCTTTCCTAGAATCTTCTGAGTTTCGCAGAGCGCGACCAAGATTTTCATAGATTTCGATGATTCTAAGGATCATCCTCTCTTTGTATCTTTTTGCATCCTCCTCCGACTCACGAATAAGAGCATTTCTATAGTTGATGAATTCCGATCTCAGCCTGGAGTTTTCATCTTTGAGAACCCTTATTTCATTCTTAAGACTCTCCACTTCATCTATTTCAAGCTCCTTTTCTTGTTTTTGTACGTCTTCCAACTTAGTTTCTTCCTCTTTTACTTCTTCGGACACATTTGGTTCATTCTCTTCTTCAATCGAGCCACCCTTTTTCTCTAGATCCTCGAGATTCTTGGTGTTCTTGTCCTCCAACATAGTTCACTCCTCCTATCTATTCGAAAAAACCTCTGATAATCTGTTAATTGAGAAGTCGAGATAGGCGTTTACCTTCTCATAGTAAGTCAGCTTAGGCGAGATAACGAATACACTACCAATCTTCTCATCGTTTCTGGAATAGGGAGATACAAATACGGCAAAGTTTCTGAGCTCCTCTCTGCCAACTTCCTCACCTATGAAAACTCTTTGATCATAAATATCGCCAAAGGAGTTAAGCAATATCTCAAGATTCCTCGGATTCTCAACCGATCTTACGAGTCCGGAAATGTCGGCAGAGTCCAGAAGATCGTTTGAAATTATGAACTCCAGGCCATATTTGTAGTACTTCTCTTCGTTCTCCTTATCAAAGATACTCTGAAGAAAATTTATTATGTCTTGCAATCTCCTATCATGCCACTGATCGTACCTCAGTTCAACGTCCCTTATTCCCTTTCTTATTTCCCCGATTGTCTTTCCTACGACTGCCATGTTCACGTACTTCTGGAAGCTGTCTATATCGAATTCACTAGCTCCAAGGAAGACTGTCGTATTTAGACTGACTCCAAGATCGGTTACAATGGATACATTAAGATAACCATCGGTTATCTTCGAGATCGAAACGCTGTTCACCAGCAGTCTGTCAAACTTCGGCTTCTCAATGACCACAAAACCCGATACAGCACGTGCCAGAATTCTGGTCATACCCTGAAGAAGATGCTCAACATCACCCACAGTGCTGGTCTGTCTTATTGCAATTGCTACATTGCTTTCTTGAAGATCCTCGGTGATCGTTTTAACTGAATCGAAATAGAACCTTAAGCCCTTGTCGGTCAAAATCCTGCCTGCTGAAGTATGAGGTTGATAGATATAACCTAAAAACTCCAGCTTTCGCATGTCGTTTCTTACGGTCGCAGAACTATACTTGAGGTTAGAGTGCTCCAGAACCTGCTTTGAACTCACAGGTCTTCCAGAGGCTATGTATTCTCTCGAAATACAATAAAGCACTCTTATCTGCCTTGGATTCAATTCTGGACCACCTGTACGTTTTCTTGACACCTAGCACTCCCTCCCATAGACTGCTAATAAATGTTACCATATGCCGCCTCTGTTGTCAACTTCAGAGACCGGTGATACAATCTTTAAGAGCGAAAGGGGTGTGATCAATGAGGTTATCTCAGGTCATAGAACTCCTCGGTAACAGTGTTCTTCAGGTTGTGAATCCCGGCAATACAGATCCGGAATTTGATCATATCGAGAGTGACTCACGTGTTCTTAGAGAGAGAAACCTCTTTGTATGCATTAAGGGTTCGAGCTTTGATTCACACCTGGTTGTGAGGGAGCTTCAGAGAAGGGGCGCAGTCGCTCTGATAGCGGAGCTGCCGATTGAAGACGAAGAAGTCGTCGTTCCGATTGTTTACGTGAAGAGTTCTCGTCTTGTTGAAGCACTACTTACCATGGAGGAGCACAGCCATCCTTACAGAAAACTCACTACTATCGGTGTAACTGGCACAAACGGGAAAACAACAATTACAACTCTCATCTATCACGTTCTCTCTTCCTTTGAGAGAAAGGCATCTTTAATTGGCACCGTTAGAAATGTGGTTGGCGAGAGCATTTACTCAAATCCAAAGAACACCACTCCGGGACCTATAGAACTTGCTAAGCTTCTCCAACTGTCGGCGGAGAAGAAGAGTGAATACTTCATTATGGAGGTCTCATCACACTCTCTTTCGATGAACAGGGTCGAAGGTATGCGTTTCGATGTCGGGATAATCAGCAATGTTACGAGAGATCATCTAGATTTCCACCCGACTTTCGATGATTACTATAGATCAAAGATGAGACTGTTCTCGTTGTTGAAGACTAATGGAATCGCCATTGTAAATGGAGACAAGATAAACATTGCAGATATCCATATAGCCAGAAACAGGATAACAACCTACGGATTTGGCGATGAATCAGATTACAGAATCGAGAATCTCGATATATCGAGGACGGGGATGGACTTCACCATACAGACTCCATACGGTTCTTCCCATAGAATATATTCGAGATTGATCGGCGAACATAATGCTTACAATATTGCAGCAGCAGTAGCAACTCTAAACTCACTGAATTACGACCTCGACCACATCGCTAAAGCCATTTCTTCCTTTGGAGGGGTACCGGGGCGATTCGAGTTTGTTGAGGAGGCTACCAAATATGGCTTCGATGTGGTAATAGACTTTGCCCATACGCCAGATGCTCTTGAGAAGCTTCTTAAGACAGCGAGAAGACTGACTCCCGGAAGACTAATCCTGGTATTTGGTGCCGGCGGGTCGGCCGATAAGGGGAAGCGACCGCTGATGGCAGAAGTATCTTCGAAGTTCAGCGATGTGGTTATACTCACTTCTGACGATCCGAAACTCGATGATCCCACCGAGATTCTTAGCGATCTCGAGAGCGGAGTAGACAAGTTCAAACCTTATCTCGTCATTCCCGATAGACGGGAAGCTATATCGGTTGCTCTCACCCTAGCAAACCGCCAGGATATGGTCTTGATAGCAGGACGTGGTCACGAAGACTTCCAGCTTCTGCGTGACAGGAAGATCCCCTTCAACGACAAACAGGTCGTAAAAGATATTCTAGAAAGTAAGTTTCGGAGGCACATCAAGAAGTGATTCCAACATCGGTAATTGAAGAACTCTTGAGTTACTCGGAAGATAGTCGAATTGCTCTCGATTCCAGAAAGGTGTCTGCCGGAGACGTCTTCGTCGCAATAAAGGGAGATATAGCCGATGGAAATGATTTCGTTGAAGACGCATTATCTGCTGGCGCGACTCGCGTTTTTTCGAACAGACCGTGCGCGGATCCTAGAGTGATTACGGTTCATGATACGGTTGAGCTTCTTATGGAAGCGGCTAAGGAAGTCATATCGCGCTCGCACCTCAAGAGCAGAATAGCCATAACCGGCTCCAACGGAAAGACCACGACGAAGGAAATCACAGCCTTTCTTCTTTCACAGCTTGGAAAGACCTTCAAAACGGCCGGCAATCTCAACACAGAGATAGGCTTGCCTCTCTCCTTACTCGAAAACAGGAGGGAGCTGCTATCGGCTAAATATGGGGTTTTTGAACTAGGTACCAATGCCAAAGGAGACATAAGAAGACTTGTGGATCTTGTTGAACCCAATCTTTGCGTTCTTCTAAATGTCGGCACGGCACACGTTGGAAACTTTGGAGGAATCGATGAACTGCTTGAAGAGAAGTTGTCAATCTTCGAATCAGGAAAGCTCTCCAGAGCTGTTTTGGGCGGAACCGACGAAAGATTGAGGAAATTCGCCGCCGATATGCCTGTTGAAACTCGTCTCTTTGGAAGGAATGACGCAGACTTTTCCATAGTAGACTTCTCTTACGGCAGTGGCGAGACTTTGCTTCATTTCGACTGCGAAGGCGATAGATTCGTCCGACTTAAAGGTATCTGGAGTCTTGGACAGTTGATGGATCTGGGGGCCGCTTACCTTGTGGCTAACTTTGAAGGCCTCGAAGAACCTTCAATCTTCCTGAGCGATTACAAGTCTCCATTCAGAGATCGTTTCAGCGTCGAACACCTTCATGGAATAACTCTGATCAGCGATTTCTACAACAGCAGCCTCGAATCTTGGGAGTCGGCAATTGTCTCTATTGAGAAGCTCAGTTACTCCCGAAAAATCGCTGTAGCGGGCTCTATACTGGAGCAGGGCGAAGAAGAAGCTAATACTCATGAAAAGCTTGGCAGATTGCTGGGGAAGTTCGATATTACGATTCTTTTCAATCATGACAAAGCGATTGAGGCTGCATCGAAGTATGTAGAACCCTCGCTAATTACTGACAGTGTTGAACAGTTAGCCGAATGGCTATTCGAGAACGTAAGAAAAGGGGACCTGGTTTTTCTCAAGGCTTCAAGGGCAGTAGCCCTGGAAAGAGTGCACAAAGCGTTTGTCGAGATGATGAGAAATGCATAGGGAAGCCCTTTCCTTTCTCCTGGCATTTCTGCTGGCAGCTATTGTCATTGAGCCTTTCAAGAGATTTCAAAGGAAGAAGAAAATAGGCCAGTACATTCGAGAAGAAGGACCGGACCTCCATAATTATAAAACGGGAACACCAACAGCCGCCGGAATTGTCTTTCTTCCTATTGCTCTTGCAATTTCCGTCATATTTGCCTTTAGGATAGAGGTTTTGCTGGTTGTTCTTACGGGCGTTTTATTTGGCCTGATAGGTCTCGTAGACGATGTCTCTAAGATCGTTAAGAAGAACGCATCCGGTTTGAGTGGCAAGAAGAAGTTGTTGCTTCAATTGGCTTTTGCATCAGCCATGGTCTTGGTCATTCAGGTTATCAATCCACATACTCACATGGCGTTTCCACTTTTAGGAGAGATAGATTTTGGCCTTGCCTACTATCCAATATCGACCGTGGTAATTGCCGGAATGAGCAATGCAGTTAACCTTGCTGACGGGGTAGACGGGCTGGCAGGTTCTATGTACATATTCTCGCTGGCTCCAATGATGCTTCTTCCAGTTTGGCAGAATGGGATAATCGCACCGATTTGCGGTGCACTGGCAGGATTTCTGTGGCACAACTGGTTTCCCGCCACGGTTTTTATGGGCGACACAGGGTCGATTTCTCTCGGAGCAATGATAGCCGTGATGTTCGCATTGGACGGACGGGAAGGCTTCCTTCTCTTTTTCGGTATGATGTTCCTCGTAGAGATGTTTAGCGTGATTATTCAGGTGTTTTCATTCAAAGTCTTCGGGAAGAGAGTGTTCAGGATGTCTCCAATACATCATCACTTCGAACTGCTCAATTGGAAGGAAAGCAAAATCGCTTTCAGGTTTTCATTGATCGCTTTTATTGGTGCAGTCTTCGGTCTGCTCTCATGGTAGGTGAATAGTTTGCTTGAAGGAAGAATCGGTCTTGTGGGATTTGGCGTCTCAAATCAGACGCTCCTGAGAAGGTTAGTAGAAGATAAAGATCCTTTCTCTTTGTTCGTCTCCGACAACGGTAATATTGGGGATGAAGGAAAGAGAATACTGAAAGAGAATCTAGTGGAGTATGAAGAAGGCGGACATACGGAAAGGTTGTTCAGCTGCGATGCTTTCGTGGTTTCACCCGGTATATCGCCCTTTTCCGATGTCGGCAAAAGGATAATTGACTCTGGAAAGCTCTTCACTACAGAACTCGAAATCTCCCTTGACCGACTGTGGTCAAAACCAAGAGGGACGGTCATTGGCGTAACCGGAACAAATGGAAAGTCGACAACCGTAACGATGCTGAATCACATTATCTCCGGAAAGAATAAGAAGGTCTTTCAGGGCGGGAACCTCGGAAACCCTCTTGCAGGAGTGAAAGACGACTTTGATTACTATATTCTGGAGGTTAGCTCCTTTCAGCTAAGATGGTTTGCAGAGGAAAAAATACGGTTCCACCTGTCCGCTATAATAAACCTAGGAGAGGACCATCTAGACTATCACAGGAGCATTGACGATTACTTCAAGTCGAAGTTGAGAATTGCAAGAATGACTGAGGGTTTCACTCTACTGCCGAAGGCTGTAGCAGACAGTCAAAAGGAGAATCTTGCCAACTGCAAGCTCATGCCTTTCTCTACTTCCTGCGAAGCAGACAACTGCTTCGACAGGGAACATTTAATGGTAGCGGGAGTGCCGTTTGAGACTTCATCCCTTCCGTTCACCGGACTACACAACTATGAAAATTCTCTTGTAGTTCTCATGATCTCACGACTCATTGGGCTGTCTGCAGAAGATGTTTTTGAAGAGCTGAGAAGCTATTCATTTCTCTCCCATAGACTTCAGCTGGTAAGAGAGTTTGAAGGAGTCAAGTACTACGACGATTCGAAGGCGACCAACGCCCACGCAGTCAGTGCCGCTCTGAGGAATTTCGAACTATCGAAAACAATTCTGATTCTCGGGGGTCAGGAGAAGGATGAGACATACATCGAGTTGATCGAACAGCTTGGTCAACTTAAGCACGTGGTTATGCTGGGAAACTCAATGAAGATATTATCTGCTAAACTTCAAATGAGAGGAATACCGTTATGCATTGCAGGAAACATGGCAGAAGCAGTTGGTATTTGCAGAAGGTTAGCACTCTCAGGCGATAGCGTAGTGCTGAGTCCGGCCGGTTCAAGCTTTGATCTTTACAAGAACTATGGAGAAAGAGGAAATCATTTCAGAGAGATAGTCAGCGCATTGGAGTAGTCATGAAGAGAACGTATCTGTTACTGGCACTGTATAGTAGCGTCTTTATTATCTTTGGATTTGTGTTCATTTACAGTGCCGGAATAAGTATGGAGGCAAGACATCCGGGAGTGACTGCTTCGGAGTTCCTTGAGACGCAGTTGATAGCTTTTGCAATAGGTCTGGCCGGCGCGCTGATAATCATCTACATGAAAGGCTCCTGGCATTTTAAGAGGGCCTTCACGGTTTATTACCCGCTTACACTTTTACTGCTTGTCGCAGTTCTCTTCTTTCCCGATAGGGGCGGCTCAAACAGGTGGATAGATATCGGAAGTTTCTCGCTCCAAATTTCGGAATTTTCGAAGATCTCCCTGCTGATAGTTCTAGCTAGATATTTCGGAGGGTTGAAGAAAAGGAACTTGGTGACGACGTTCTTGATTCCGCTGGGAATCCTCGCGCCAATCGCTATGCTCGTGTTTATAGAACCCGACCTCTCCACAACTGGGATACTGGTTGCGATCACTCTTGTTATGATGATAATCGGAGGAATAAAGCTGCGCTACATTGCGCTTGCGTTGCTCTTTGTGGTTATACTGGTGCTTGTTCTGTACAGCGGAGGGTTTATAGAGGATTATCAGATTCAAAGAATAACCTCTTTCCTTACTTCGATTACCGGTGAGGAACATGAGCAGGTCTCATATTCGCTGATGGCGATTTCATCCGGGGGCCTCACCGGAAAAGGGTTGGGAATGGGGCTTGTCAAGTATTACCTGCCGGTTAGCTACTCCGACTTCATATTCGCCGTCATTGGAGAGGAACTTGGCCTGTTAGGTCTTCTCTTGCTGATGTTCGCATATGTGGGGTTCATAAGGGAATTAATAGTTGCTGGCCTGAAGGGCTCCACTGCTCTCGAGGGGAAGCTTTACATAGTTGGGTTTGCACTATACGTGATGATTCAGGCTACAATCAATATTGCAGTCAATCTTGGACTCTTTCCTCCAACAGGTGTCACGCTTCCATTCGTTAGCGCGGGCGGTTCCTCGATGATGTCTCTGATGATAGGATACGGTCTTGTCTTCTCTATACTAATAGAGTCTAACGAAGAAAGGGAAAGAGAAGATGAAGAAGCTTAGGGTAGCTTTCTGCGGGGGAGGCACCGGCGGCCACTACTATCCCGCCGTTGCCATTTTGCATGAGCTTAGCAAATCTAGAGAGCTCGATCTGCTGTATTTCACAGTCTCAGGAAAGATCGACGACAGGAACGTCGAACAAGACTTCCCCGGGGCTAAGAGAGTACCTCTTAGGCTGACAGGCCTGAGAAGGCCACTCTACAATCCGGCAAATGCCGGAATACTTTTCTCGCACTTCAATACTGAACGCTACGTGAAGAGGCAGCTGAGCGAATTCTCTCCCGATTTTCTTTTCTCAACGGGAGGCTATGTATCCTACCCAGTTGTGAAGGCCGCTCATCAACTTGAGATACCGGTTTTCATTCACGAACAAAACTCCGTAGTCGGAATCGCAAACAAGAGGCTCGCCAAGTACGCAAGGCTTTTCTTCATCTCTTTTGAGGAAAGCAGGGAGGCTCTTGATATTCCCCAAGAGAAGATCGTGTCTTCGGGAAACCCGGTAAGGGAAGCAAGAGCCTCGAGAAGCGAAGTCTTCAAGAAATTCAGTCTTTCAGAGAAAAGTCCACTCATTGTCGTATTAGGTGGAAGTCTTGGATCAGAGACCATAAACAAGGTATTTGAGGAGCTTTACTGTGAAATGAGAGAGAGAAAGAAGGAATTGTCCTTTGTTCACTCGACAGGTAACGATGAGACGGCCCTATCACTACGAAGATTTCCATTTGTACGTCCTTACGCTTATATAGAGAACCTTACAGATGTAATAGCCTGTGCGGATCTTGTCGTGTCAAGAGGTGGGGCAACCACTATCGCAGAGCTACAGTATTTCGGAAGAAAGGGTATAATTATTCCGTGGCCCGGCGCATCTGAAAATCACCAATTTCATAACGCGCTCTCTCTGGAAAGAGTTGGACTGGGTTATGTTATACTGGAAGAGAAATTGACCTCCGCAGCTTTGAGCATTGCAATAGACGAAATGTTGCAAAAGGAAATCAGTTACAAACCTCCAAGAAGACCAGTTGAGATTGTGTTGGATAATATACTCCGGGAGGAATCGATTTGAAATATCACTTTATTGGCATTGGCGGAATTGGCATGAGCGCTCTGGCAATGCACTTAGCATCTGAGGGTGACCAGGTTAACGGATCGAACTATGAAGAGAATGAAAGAGTAGATTACCTTCGGTCGAAGGGCGTGAGTGTTTTCATTGGTCATTCCTATGAAAACCTTGAAAGTCCTGATATCGTTGTAAGAACAACGGCTATAAAACAGGGCAATCCCGAACTGGTCAAGGCGATTTCGAAGAGTATTCCAACGATATATCGAATGGAACTGCTTAAAAGCCTTCTTTCAAGAAACACCTCTCTCTGCGTAACGGGAACCGACGGGAAGACTACCACTACCGCTATGGTATCCAAAATACTTGTCGACTCGGGAAGGGACCCCACCGTCTTTTTGGGGGGAATCAACCCTCTCTTGAACGATGGGAACTACAGAAAAGGAAATGGTATTACAGTTACTGAGCTAGACGAAAGCGATGGCTTCTTTGCTTCCTTCAAGCCGGACTATGCGATTATCACCAACGTTCGGGGCGACCATCTCGAACACTATGATAATTCATTTGACAATCTCAAAAGCCACTTCAGATACTTCTCCAGAGGTGTCTGTAAGTTACTCGTGACAAATGCCGATGACCCCGTCTCCGAAAGGATATTCAAGGGAAGTCTCACTTTCGGGAGAGACAGAGGGCATTATCGCTTTTCGGATAGGACAACAGGAATAATGAATCAGACTTTCAGATGCTGGAAAGGCGATACAGATCTCGGCATTTTCAAACTGATGATCCCGGGCGAGTACAACGCTTACAACGCCACAGCAGCCGTTGCCCTAACTCATGAAATGGGAGTCCCAATTGAGTCGATCCGAAGCTCTATAGAGTCTTACAGATCTGTCGACAGAAGGTTCACATTCAGAGGTCTCGATGATTTCAGGAACCTTTTTTTCTTTGACGACTACGCACATACTCCAGATGAAATAAGCAGCACAATTAGAGGTGCTCGAGAATTCTTCCCCGGGAAGAACGTTATCGTCGTCTTCCAACCTCATAGATACTCCAGACTGGTCAGAGAAAACGGTCGTTTCGCAATGTCACTCAAGGATGCCAGTGAAGTCTGTGTTTACAAGCTCTACGAAGCTTATGAGAAGGGGGAGTATGCGATAGATGAGACCGAAGTTCTGAAGGGTCTCAGCAGCTACGGAGTTCCGGCGGTCCATGCGGTAAACTACACCGAGATACTCGAATGGCTAGAAAAGAAGAGAGACGCAGTAATACTCTTCCTTGGAGCGGGCGACATCACAGAGGCATCAAAAATGAGCGCCCTCAAACTCTGTGAAGCACATTAGCGACGTTTAGGGTTTGGCAAACTGCACAGCCGGTACAACCTTCCCATCTGCAATCGTCTGTAGTTTCTCCTCTCAGTGCTTTCTCGAATTCATCAATGAGAAACTGCTTCGAAATACCAACTGAAATGTGTTCCCAGGGAAGATCCTCTTCAAGGGTGAATCCTTTCATATAACTTTCAACATCTATTCCAGCATCTGCAAAGGCCTGCTGCCACAATGAGGCATCGAACTCTTCATTCCATTCATCGAAGATCGCTCCCGATCTGTAAGCCCTAAATACTGCTTCACCGACCTTTCTGTCTCCTCTGCTTAGAACTCCCTCGACCGTACTGCTCGAAGGATCATGGCTGCTGAACTGGATTCCTCTTCCGGAAACCCTTCTGAGAATACGAAGTTTTCTCTCTGCTTCCTCTCTGTTTATCTGTTCAGAGAACTGGAAAGGAGTATGTGGCTTTGGAATAAAGATAGCCGCAGAAACTGAGACCTCTCTGAAACCGACTGCTTTAACACGTCTCGCGAGCCTAACAATCTCCTGCAAATCTTCATCTGTTTCTGTGGGAAGCCCTACCATGAAATACAGCTTCACTCTCTGCCAACCGCTGTCTCTTGCCGCCTTCACTGCAGACATAAGATCGTCTTCCGAAACGTTCTTGTTAATCACGTTTCTAAGTCTTTGAGAACCGGCTTCGGGGGCGAAAGTCAAACCCGTCTTCCTTATGGAAGCAATCTTTGAAGCTATCTCAACTCCAAAGGAGTCTATCCTGGTGCTGGGCAAGGAAAGTGCAACTCTCTCGGGTTCGAGCAAAGGAAGAACCTCTTCTGTCAGAACATCGATCGAGGAGTAATCCATAGTGGACAACGAGAGAAAGGAAACTTCTTCATAACCCGTAGCTCCCAGGACTCTCTCCACAGATTTTTTGAGTTCCTCTACAGCTCGCTCTCTGACAGGTCTATAGATCATACCTGCCTGGCAGAATCTACAGCCCCGATTACAGCCTCGCATTACCTCCATAACAGCCCTGTCATGTACAGTTTTCATATAAGGGACGATGGGCTTGCCGTCAATCTCATAGCTGGATAAGTCGGAAATCACGGCTTTGACTACCTCTTTCTTCCCCAGCGAGGGAACATAGACCCCCTCAATCTCAGACAGAATTCTGAGGAGCTCTCCCCTTCTCCCCGATATAAGCAAGTCGATATTTTCCTTCACTGCCTTGCAGACAACCGGAGTTACGGCCTCTCCGTCTCCAATAACAAAGGCATCGAAGTAGTCTGCCATTGGCTCGGGGTTTGTCGAACACGGTCCGCCTCCAAGTACTATCGGCTCGATCGTTCTCTCTTTCTGAAGAACGGGAATACCTGCAAGATCTAGAAGAGCGAGGACGTTAGTGTATCCGAGTTCATATTGAAGAGTCAGACCGAGTATATCGAAATCTGAAGCCGGAGTATAAGTCTCTAGAGAGTACAGAGGGACTCCTGCGCTCCTCATCTGGTCGATCATGTCTTTCCATGGAAGGTAAGTTCTCTCCGCAAGAAAACCCTCGATTTCGTTGAGCTCCTTATATAATATCTTAAGTCCCAAGTGAGACATTCCAATTTCGTATGTATCTGGAAAAGCAAGAAGGATTCTCAGTCTGCCTTCGGGATTCTTCACTACGCGATTGAGCTCCTTGCCGATATACCGGCTCGGTTTTTCGACTCTGTGGAGGACTCCTGAGGAAACGAGCCACTTCCTGATAGACTCAGAACCGATCATCAGACTGTGAGCTCTGTGGAAAGAAGAAACATCAATCTCAGTAGATTGTCGTAATCCTCGATCGAAATGTACTCCGTCTCTGAATGTAAGTACCTAACGGCAAGCGCCAGGGGAACCATTTTGATTCCCTTCTGCTGGAAGGGAATCCCATCGGTGCCGCCTCCGGTTACCCCGACCTGGAGAGGTATCTCCTTCTCCTTCGCAAATTCCATCAAACGCTTTCCGAGACCGTAATCTCCCAGAGAGGAGGTGTCAGACATCCTGAGTACGGCTCCGTTCCCCGGTCTTACATTACCCGTAAGTCTTGAACAGCAGGCAAAGGAATCAACGGGAAAGAATAGGTTGGGCCTCAAGCGTTCTGAAAGGGCTCTAGATCCAATCAACCCAATCTCTTCCTGAACAGTCCAGGCAAGCACTATCCTTCTATTTAGGTTAACCTCAGAAAGCATATCTAACAGATCGAGGAGAGCAAGACAACCGGATCTATCGTCCAAAGACCTTACGGATACGTACTTGTCGTTGAGAATAGAGATCTGTTTTCTAAAAACGGCATAGTCGAGTACTTCTATTCCTAGACTCTCGGTTTCCTCTTTTGATGAGGTTCCCACATCTATCACGAGACTCTGCCAGGAAAGGTCTGGCTTCTCCCGAAGATGCGGAGGTGTCATCCCGATTACACCATCTATTGACTCACCTGAAGATGTTATCACGTCCAGGTGTCTGCCGACGAGAAGTTCGTCTGCTATCCCACCGATCTTCTTGAAGTTGAGAGTCCCATCTTCATTAACGCCGGTCACAAGCAGGCCTATCTCATCCATGTGGGCGGCGAAAGCGATAATCGTATCCCCGCTGCCGACCTCAACAATTACGTTCCCGAGATCGTCGATCGAAGCCTCCACACCTTCGGGAATCATCTCGATTATCTTGGCTCGAATCATCTCTTCTCGTCCGGTCATGCCGGGAACAAAAACAACGTCCGTCAATCTATCTAAATTCATGAAGCCACCTCCTCACCAATTATAGCCTAAGGCCGTGAGTATAGGAAGTTTGACTCACAAAGACGTTCAGGACGGTTATAATCGTAAATGGTAGCGTTTGACTGCAAACGATAATTGATCTATCTTCAAATCATCATATACGGACTTCATGAATGGAGGAGATTTTGTGAGCAATCGCGAGAGACTTCAGAAACTCAAAGACGAGTGGCAGAAGAAGAAAGTGATGCCTCTTCTAAAGAAATTCCCCGAAAGGAAGAAGGAGTTCAGGACTTCCTTCGATCAGAAGGTTGAGATTCTGTACACACCACCTGAGAAGGAAGAATACGAAGAGAAGGTTGGTTTTCCTGGTCAATATCCTTTCACCCGGGGAGTTCAGCCGACGATGTATCGGGGCCGTCTATGGACCATGAGACAGTATGCAGGGTTC
Organism: Mesotoga sp. B105.6.4; assembly: GCF_002896535.1. NCBI lineage: Bacteria > Thermotogati > Thermotogota > Thermotogae > Kosmotogales > Kosmotogaceae > Mesotoga > Mesotoga sp. B105.6.4. The sequence goes on from NZ_JWIM01000034.1 coordinate 64,436, forward strand.
GGGACTGCCGAAGAATCCAACAGAAGGTACAGATACCTCCTATCTCAGGGGCAGACAGGGCTTTCCGTTGCCTTCGACCTCCCCACCCAGATCGGCTACGACTCGGATGATCCGATGTCCGAAGGAGAGGTTGGAAGGGTTGGAGTTGCGATAGATTCGCTGGAGGATATGGAGACGCTGTTTGATGGAATCCCCCTCGAAAAGGTCAGCACATCCATGACAATAAACTCCACCGCTGCGATTCTCCTTGCGATGTACATAGCCGTGGGCGAAAAACAGGGTGTCGAAGCCTCGAAGCTTACCGGCACGATCCAGAACGACATTCTGAAGGAGTACATAGCAAGAGGAACTTATATTTTCCCGCCCGATTCATCTATGAGACTTATTACAGATATCTTTGAGTACTGCTCCAAGAACCTCCCAGATTTCAACACAATAAGCATCAGCGGGTACCACATAAGAGAGGCCGGAGCAAATTCCGTTCAGGAGATCGCTTTCACTCTTGCTGACGGAATAGCATACGTTCAGGCAGCAAGAGAGGCCGGCCTTGACCCCAACGTTTTCGGGAAGAGACTCTCATTCTTCTTCAACTCCCACAATGGTTTCCTCGAAGAGATAGCCAAGTTCAGAGCCGCAAGAAGACTGTGGGCTAAGATAATGAAAGAGAGGTTCGGCGTGACTGATGAAAAGGCAATGATGCTGAGATTCCATACTCAGACCGGTGGTTCGACGCTTACGGCGCAGCAACCAATGAATAACATAGTAAGGGTCGCATTTCAAGCTCTGGCTGCTGTTCTTGGAGGAACACAGTCGCTTCATACGAACTCTTATGATGAAGCTCTTGGCCTTCCAACGGAGGATTCAGTGACTATCGCCTTGAGAACACAGCAAATAATTGCCTCTGAAACAGGTGTTACGGACACAGTCGATCCATTGGGCGGCGCTTACTTCATTGAAGAGCTTACAAACACAATAGAAGAGAAGGCTCTTGACTACATTCAGAAGATCGACGATCTGGGAGGAATGGTCGAGGCCATCAGAACGGGCTTTGTGCAGAAGGAAATCCTCGACAGCGCCTACAGATACCAGGTTGCGATCGAAAACAAGGATCACATAGTTGTAGGCCTTAATGAATTTGCCGCCGATGAGGAACAAGAGAGAGACATCTTGAGACTTGACCCGGCTATAGAAGACCTGCAAAGAAAGAAACTCGAGGAGCTGAGAAAGAAGCGGGATGGCGGCGAAGTCCGGAACCATCTTGAGAAACTCAAGAAAGCAGCTCAGAGAAGCGATAACCTCATGCCCATAATAATCGATGCGGTAAGGGCATATGCAACTCTGGGAGAAATCGCAAACGCTCTTAGAGAAATCTTCGGTGAATACACCGAAGCCGTGATTCTTTAGAGAGAGGTGAACATGATGAACAAGATAAAGGTACTCGTGGCAAAGCCGGGGCTTGACGGACATGACAGGGGAGCAAAAGTAGTCGCCATGGCACTCAGGGATGCGGGAATGGAAGTCATCTACACAGGCCTTAGACAGTCTCCCGAATCCGTAGTAAAAGCTGCTTTGCAGGAAGACGTTGACGTAATTGGACTGTCTATACTTTCCGGGGCACATATGAGAATTTGCAGAAAGGTGCTGGAGCTTATGAAAGGAGCCGGAATCGGAAACAAACCTCTCTTTGTTGGAGGCATAATACCATCGGAAGATGCCGAAGAGCTTAGAAGGGCGGGAATTCTTGAAGTGTTTGGGCCAGGGACCTCTCTGAAATCGATAATCGAGAAGATAGAGGAAACGGTTAAGAAATGAAATCGATGGAACCGGCTAAGATTGACCAGCTAAGTGTCTCAAAGTCTTTGAGCTTAATTGAAAACAATACACATTCAGCGAGGGAGATGATTGGGGAGCTGCCCGAACGCGACTACTGCGTGATAGGCATAACTGGAAGTCCGGGGGCCGGCAAGTCTTCTCTCACCGACCGCCTTGTGTGCATTAGTGCCGAGGAAAAGGCCACTGCCGTTATCGCCATCGATCCGTCTAGCCCATTCACCGGTGGTGCCTTTCTTGGTGACAGAATCAGAATGAGACGGGCTACCGAGGATCCAAGGATCTTTGTGAGATCGATGGCCAGTCGAGGAAATGTCGGTGGACTTAGTCCTTCTATTTACAATGCAGTCGAATTTCTGGGCAGGAGCGGGTACGATCGGATCTACGTTGAAACAGTCGGAGCAGGCCAATCGGAAACCGATATAGCAAACCTTGCCGACATAGTCCTTCTGGTTCTTGCTCCTGGCCTAGGGGACGACGTTCAGACCATGAAAGCCGGTATTATGGAAATTGGCGACATATTTGTCATTAACAAGAGCGACCTCCAGGGAGCCGAACAACTTGCCTCCAGAACAAAAGCTATTCTCGAACTTTCTGGAAAGCGATTGCCAGTTCTGAAAACCGACTCGATTAAGGGCAGTGGCGTGAAGGAACTCTTCAAAAAGATAGAGGAGGTGCTGGCCGACTTCGCGAACTCCGGAAGACTGTCAGCAAGGCGAAACAAGCGTAACCTTTACAATAACTTGAACAGCGCGTACCAGATAATAAAGGAACACTACGCCGAAAATGATAAACTTGAAGAACTAATAAGGTATCTTCTTGAGAATATCGGGAGGTAATCAGATTGAAATCCAATAGGATAGACCACATTGGCATAGTCGTTAAATCGATCGAAGAGAGGCTTTCCGTTTACAGAGATCTTCTGAAACTCGAAGTCGCTGGTATCGAAGAGCTTCCTGACCGAGGGCTGAAGGTTGCCTTCATAAAGGTTGGCGACACAAGGATCGAACTTCTGGAACCGCTATCTGAGAATAGTCAGATATCCAAGTTCCTGGAAAGCAGAGGAGAAGGCATTCACCACATCGCCTTCCGTGTTGACGATGTTGAAGCCGCAATTGAAGAGGCTGTTTCACTGGAACTCAAACCTCTCTCAAGAGAGCCTGAGTCGGGAGCCGGTGGAACAAAGATAGTCTTCCTCCATCCAAAGAGCACAGGAGGAGTTCTGATGGAACTCGTTGAGGGACATCACTGAGGGGGTGATAGATATGGCCGGTAGACTTGAAGAGTTTTTCGAGAAGAACGATAAGATTATCCTTGGCGGCGGCCAAGAAAAGATCGAAAAACAGCATGTGGCGGGCAAGCTCAGTGCAAGAGAGAGAATAGATATTCTCTGCGATGAAGGTAGCTTCGAGGAATTCGACCGATTTGTAAGGCACAGGGCAACGAGTTTTGGACTCGCAGATAAGGAGTTCCCAGCAGATGGAGTTGTTACTGGAATCGGAACGGTAAACGGGAGAAAGATCGCAATCTTCTCTCAAGACTTCACCGTACAGGGCGGCTCTCTGGGGGAGATGCATGCAAAGAAGATTATGAAGGTTCAGGATATGGCCATGAAACTCGGCATCCCAATCGTTGGGATAAATGACTCCGGTGGAGCGAGAATTCAGGAAGGCGTTGATTCACTATTCGGTTACGGAGGGATCTTCCACAGAAACACTCTTTCTTCGGGGGTCATTCCGCAGATAACCGTCGTCTGTGGACCGTGCGCAGGAGGAGCAGTGTACTCACCTGCGATAACAGACTTCATAGTAATGACGGACAAGACCTCCCAGATGTTTATCACAGGTCCTCAGGTGATCAAGGCAGTAACCGGCGAGGATACTTCGATGGAGGAATTGGGAGGAGCTCTGGTGCACAACACCAAGAGCGGAAACGCTCACTTTTTGGCCTCAGACGATGAGAAAGCGATGCTGCTAGTCAAGACGTTGCTGGATTATCTTCCTCAGAACAACGCCGAAGAGCCGTCAAAAACCGAGTCGATTCCTGGCAACCCTGTTGAAGAACTCCGGGATATCGTCCCCGAAAACCCAAAGCAGTCATATGACGTGAAAAGGGTGATCTCACTCGCTGTAGACGAAGGCCGGTTCCTTGAAGTGCACGAGCAATACGCTAAGAACATGGTAATTGGATTTGCGAGAATCGGTGGCAGGTCTGTGGGAGTAGTGGCGAACCAACCGTCTGTCTTTGCAGGCTCTTTAGACATAAACGCCTCCGACAAAGCTGCCAGATTCATAAGATTCCTGGATGCCTTCAACATTCCGATAATAACCTTCGTGGACACGCCGGGATTCCTCCCCGGAGTCTCTCAGGAGCATGGCGGGATAATCCGTCACGGGGCGAAACTACTCTACTCCTACAGCGAGGCGTCCGTTCCCAAGATCACATTGATCCTGAGGAAGGCCTATGGCGGAGCTTACATAGCCATGGGAAGTCAGCATCTTGGCGCCGACATCGTCTACGCCTGGCCTGGAGCTGAAATTGCGGTCATGGGGCCTGAGGGCGCAGCGAATATCATCTTCAAGAGAGAAATCAACGCTTCAGAACAGCCGGAAAAGACTCGACAGGAGAAGATTACCGAGTACAAGGAGACATTTGCAAATCCCTTTGTGGCAGCCGGGAGAGGCTATATCGAATCAGTAATTGATCCGGCCGTCACCAGAATCGAGATAATAAAAGCTTTGGAAACGCTGGATACAAAAGTCGAAGGAAGACCGTCAAAGAAACACGGTAATATACCGCTATGAGGTGTGTTTGATGGAGGAATATGTTCAGATTACCATAATAGGCATAGGAATCGTATTCCTGGCGCTGGCAATGCTTTATGTGATTTTCAACATTCTCGGTCGTCTGCTATCGAAGGAACAGACCAACGTAGTGAAGGCCCTCGTTCCAAAACCAGTCCCCACAAATATATCCGGAGGGCCGGAGAAACAAGACGGCGATGAAGGAGAAGTCATCGCCGCAATAACTGCAGCAGTAACTTCATTCATGGGTCATAGCAACTTCAAAGTCAGAAGCGTTGCCTCCGTTCCCGTTGCGGCAGCTTCGCTTTGGAAACGTCGTGAACCAACCGCCTACTGGAAAGTGAGGAGGAGCAGGAATTGAGAAGATTCATAGTGAAAGTTAACGGCAAAGAATATAACGTCGAGATTGAAGAGCTTTCTTCTGTAAACGATTCTGGTTCGGGCGGAGCAATTCAGAAACCCGACACACGCCAAAAGGTCGAATCTGCAACTCGGCCCAGGCAGGAAGCGAGAGTCGAGGAAGCTCCGAAACCGGTCGGGCCAGCCAAAGAATCCAGTGGATCGGAAGACGAAATCAATATACTGTCGCCGATGTCGGGCACGATCATCGAGGTACTCGTTTCGACAGGAGATTCAGTCTCTCCAGGGCAGAAAGTAGTGATTCTCGAAGCAATGAAAATGGAGAACAGCATACTTTCAGAGAACTCGGGTACCGTCAAAGAAGTGAGGGTCAGAAAGGGAGATAACATAGACGCAGGCGAAATAATGATAGTTCTAGCATAGGGGCGGTGATCATCGCTCCTATGTTTTTATGTAATATCGTCTTCCGCAGCTTAGCTCTTGATTTTCTCCACAATCGACGGCATTGAAAGGAGACAGAATGGATTCAGCAAATAGGAATCTGGCAACCAAGGCTAGAGAACTCTCTTTGAAGGCTTTCGGGGTCTTTCCAGACATTCCCTTTTCCTTCAACTCCAGATTGAAGAGAATTCTCGGGAGACTAGTTTACTCGAGGAATCGGGGAACGCTTACTCCGCTAAGGATTGAGATTTCTTCTTCTATCTCGGAAAACGAAGAGCTTCTCAAAAAGACCCTGTTGCACGAGTTGTCGCACTTCTACCTGATGACAAACGATAGGGATTTCTCACATGGTTCACCGGAATTCAAGAAACTGGCTGAAGAGCTGGATTTCGATATCGTAGCCGAGTACGAGGGACTTCCGGTACACAGATGGGTGTGTTCCGTTTGTAAGAAGACAGTTGCCCTCTCCTTCAACCGCAGAGAGAAAAAGGGTCTATCTTCCTGCTGTAAAGCCCCGATAGAACTTCAGGAAAAATAATCGAATAAACACTTGCCTTTCTAGAAATTCATCTGTTATAATAATTTATACCTAATATCTAAGTGGTGATATTTATGAAAGCCTATAAGAAGCTCACGAAGGTGCTTGTATACTTTCACGGAGATTATTTTGTGCCGGTAAGGTTCAGTTACGATGGTATAAAAATAGTTGTGAATGCCGTTACCTCCTTCTGGGTGGAGGCCGTGGGGACTCAGAAAATCTATCATTTCTCAGTAATGACCACACTTGGAGCTTACAATCTTGAATTTGACGAAGATGCGAAGAAATGGTACAGCTATCTTCTTGGAGGGTGATTGCTTTGAAAGGAATTCCTTACGTATCGCACATAGATATGGACGCGTTTTTCGCAAGCATTGAGCAGGCGGCAAATCCGACTCTTAAAGGTAAACCGATCGCCGTAACAGGGATTGGAAAGCGGCATTCCGTTGTGACTTCGGCGAGTTACGAGGCAAAGAGACTTGGCGTTAAATCGGGAATGGCCTTCTTCGAAGCCGTAAAGCTTTGCCCCGACTTGATTGCCGTCGGAGTGCAGTCAAAGAAGTACGGTTATATATCGAAAGAGATAATGAAGATGCTGACATCCGTCTCGCCTAGGGTTATGGTTGCGAGCGTAGACGAGGCTTACATAGATCTCAGCTTTCATACTAAACTGGAGGAGTCGATTAACAGATTCATTTCCTTTAAGAGAGATTTGAAGGAGAGATTCGGAATAACCGCCTCGGTTGGAATCTCGGTAAATCCGATCATATCTAAAATCGCCAGTGATTACTCCAAGCCAAACGGATTCGTAGTGGTCAAAGACGGCATGGAAAGAGAGTTCCTGAATGAGATACCCGTAAAGGACGTTCCGGGAATCGGGAAGCACACGTTGATAAAGCTCGAATCCATGGGATACAAAATGACAGGTGAGCTTTTGGAAGGGTTGGAAAAGTCTCCCATGGATCTGTACACGATGTTTGGAAATGCCTTCATGGGATTTCTGCAAAGCCTTACTAAAAACCGGTTTTCAAGGAAGGAGTTTTTCAAAGAAGAGAGACCGAAGTCCGTGGGTCATTCTATGACGCTATCGGGTGATATTAATGATTTCGATCTTATCGTGAGAGTAACAAACTTCCTGTCGGCAAGGGTAATCTACAGACTTGGGAGATACAAGATGGAAAGCTCAGGGGTCAGCCTGTTCCTAAGATATGCTGACAGGAGTTCAAAGGCTCTTTCAAAGAGGCTGAACTTCACGATATCCTCGATCAAAGACATGACGGAGATCACCCCGTGGCTTATTAGTTCAATCTGGAACGGAACGGCCGTCAGAGCTATCGGAATATCCTGTTGGGCCCTTAGTGAAAAGAAAAATCAAAGACAGCTATCCCTATTTGAAAAGGAAAGAGAACTGCTCGAAACCGTGCTGGAAATAGAGAGGAAATTCGGAGAATACTCGATATTTCCGGGAAATATACTATTCCTCCCCGATATCAGAAAGCTTGAGAAACCTTCTGATCTCCATTACCAGGGCTTCTGCCGTCGCGAGGTTAGTTGCTAACGGTTTGTTATGAACATCACACACTCTTAGAAGGGCGCTCACATCAGGCTCATGGGGTTGTGCGGTGAGCGGATCTCTTAAAAAGATGACGAAGTCTATCTCGTCATTGGCTATGAGAGCGCCTATCTGGAGGTCACCACCCAGCGGGCCGGACTTGAATGAAGTGAGCTCCAATTTGACTTTCTCCCTGAGGATATTGCCCGTAGTGCTGGTTGCAAAAAGGGTGCACTCTCTGAAGACATCGACGTGCTCTCTGACGAACATTATCAGATCGATCTTTTTCTTGTCGTGAGCTATCAAAGCTACTCGTGGTTTTTCAGCCATGGCTACCTCCGTTTTTCAACAAGAAGATGATAACATATTCCGCCCACTGAAACTCCTGGCGGCTAGCCGAGGTGAATTGATCTGTCCCTTTCATTCAACGAGATAACAATATACGGACAAGCCACTACGGACCCGGAATCGACTGTGCGGGGCGGATTCTTCAAGGTGAGGATATGCGTATACAGGAGTGGGGGAGAAACCGAAGAAATCTTTGACATTCGTTTCGATGAAAGAGAATCGAAAAGGGTATTCGCGGAAATCTACAGAGGTTGCTATCTGCTTATCAGGGGCGAAATAAGAGTTACAAAGAGCCTTCACGTAAAACTCAAGGACTTCACCGTGACGACAAGACCCTACGACAGAGATCTCGATATCGACATACCGAGAATACTTACACGGATCAAGAGCGATTACTTCTGAAAAGTCTCGTAATACTTGCCTCTAAGATCGGTGAAGATAGATCTGTCCACCACTGTCTTGAATTCGTCAACCTCCAAGAGAAGATACTCGTCACCGACTCTATCGGTTATCTTCACATACTCAATCTTCGGGAAGTGGCCCTCTCTCCTCAAAAAGGAGACGTGAATATGCATGAGATTAGGGAGATAGCCCCCTCCGCTGAGAAGTCCAAGCAACCTTAATCTCTGTTCAGACGGATCGATCATGTAAACTCGTCTTTCTTCTTCCGTTATAACACTCCAGGTGAAGTTGGAAGACTGGAGAAGACCTTCGAAGAACTGATCGAGAAGGCTGCTCATCAGATTAGTCTGATAACTTGATCTGTATTGCTTCCAAGCCTCCTCCCTAACGACACTAAAAGTCACTTCTTCCCTTGAAAGATATACAAGAGCTATCTGACTCAACTCTTCCGGCTCGAAAAACTCTATATAGAGATCTTCGCCACCAGCTATGATAAGCCTTACCTTCATTTCGAGATCATTATACCCATTATCGGGAGACTCGGTATCTACCAGATGAAAATGCACCTTCAAAAGCGTATCTATGTCACCAGAATCGACAACCTGCTGGATGAAGAGAGTAAGATCATCGTAGGCGCCGTCCGAAGCAAAGGACAATGCTCCGGCCAGCAGACAAAACAGTATAATTGCAATCGCGGGAAGCTTCATCTTACTCACCTCTTCGCGAGATTATAACATGCGAGGAATTCGAAAAAAATGATAAGATCTGATTGAGGGGTGATGATTTGAAGGTAGCATTTCCCGCTCAGATGAGGGAGATCGATCAAAGAATAATAGACAAGGGAGTACCTTCACTGCTCCTGATGGAGGAGGCGGCTCGCAGCGTTTACGAGGAGATTGCAGACCTCAATATCTGCAAAGCCGCGATTCTGTGTGGAGGTGGCAACAACGGCGGTGACGGCTTTGCAGCGGCCAGGCTAATGCATGCCGCAGGCATCGACGTAACGGTTGTTCAGTGCTATGCTCCTACAACCGATGACTGTAAGACAAACGCTACAATATACGTCTCTCTTGGAGGCAAAAGTGTAAAGCTCGAAGAAGAGTCGATAGTTGGCGACTTGCTTGCCGGATCCGATATAGTGGTCGATGCGATTTTTGGAACGGGCTTTCACGGTAGTCTTGAGGAGAAGGTTGTTTCTCTGTTCGAGTACGTTAATCGTCTCGATACTTACAGACTGGCTGTTGACATTCCTTCGGGAGTCTCCGGTTACAACGGTAGCGTGTCCAGAAACTGTTTCAAAGCTGATAAGACAGTGACCTTCGGTCTAGCGAAAACCGGTCATTTTCTCTATCCGGGGCGCGAATTTTGCGGTAAGGTTGTTGTAAGAAGCGCCGGCTTCCACAGAAGCATTATGGATTCTCTCGCCGATTCAGAAGTTATAGACGATGAGATGGCTTCAGAACTTCTTCCGGAGAGAGCTCGCAACAGCTACAAGGGAAGCTACGGCTCTGTTCTTGTTGTTGGAGGAAGCGAAGTCTACACAGGGGCGCCATTCTTAGCAGCCATAGGAGCCTTCCGGTCGGGTTGCGGGCTTGTATACACGTACACTCCTAAAGGCTCTGCAAACGTTATCCGAAACAACTTGCCTGAGGCGATTGCCATGATAAGCAGCGGAGATACTCTCGTCCCAAGAGATGTCGATTACCTTTCAGAAGCTATCGATAGGATTGACAGTATCGTGCTCGGTCCTGGCATTGGAAGAAGTGAAGGGAGCATCGAGTTCGTATTGAAGTTCCTGAAATCCTTCCCGGAGAAGAAATTTGTTGTGGATGCTGATGCGCTGTTTGCACTCGTGAATGATCTCTCGATCTTGGGTCGATCGCGAAATGTACTCATTACTCCTCATATCGGAGAGTTCGCTCGCTTGAATGAAGGAAGAACAGATCTTGCTTCCTTCATTGAGTTCTGTTCACGCCTAAGTATGAACGCCATCCTTAAGGGAGCTTCATCTGTCTTTTGCAATGAGAATGGAAGGATAATTATCAACACAGCCGGGAGCACGGCTCTCGCAAAAGCCGGGAGCGGTGATTTGCTGGCAGGAACTATCGCTGGATTTGCTGCGCAGACAGGCGATCTGGAACGCTCCGGCGTTCTCGGTATGTACTTGATGGGAAAAGCGGCCGAACTGTCAGATCTCTGCGAACCGTGCAACTCGGCGTCAAAGATCTCTGAATCTTACTCGCTCGTATTTGAGCATTTGAGAAAGATGGAGAGAAGGCTTCATGGAACTCGGCCATAACATATCGCAACGGTTAGAGCAGAAGCTTGGCCTTTCGCTCAAGGCTCAGCAGGCTCTCAAACTCCTTCAGCTCAATTCACTGGAAATCTCTGCTGAGCTTGAAGAGATCGTGCAAGCAAATCCTCTTCTGGAAATGAAAAGAGAGGACTACGAGCTTATTGAAGACATAGGGGATTCCGAAAAAGAACCTGAGGATGAGGAGAATACGGATGGAGGCGACTTTTACTCGCTTCCTGCAAGCAACTCAATATATATGAAATCCGAGAGCACCGATCGAGACGGTTGGGACTTTGACAGAATCGAGGCCCAGCAACCGACCTTCAAAGAGATTCTGAGAGATTTTGGCTTCTATATCCTGGACGATGACCAGTTCTGTCTCTTCGAAGTATTGCTCGACAATATGGACGACCTCGGCATGCTAACAGCAGAACTGAAAGAGATTGCCGACCTGAACAATTGCTCTATAGAAGAACTTTCAGCAGTAATTTCGATAATGAGGGATTCAGGCTTTGACGGCGTCTTCGCTTCCAGTCTGAAAGAACTCGAAGCTCTCATAGGCCCCGGTCTCTTCCCGTCTTCGGGATACAGCGACGGCGCATTTGTCAGGTACGTGGAGCCTGATCTTTACATTGAATTTCTGGATGAGAAGTTCATAGTTACCGTTAGAGACTACTCACTCGTCCTGAATGTAGACCCATCATACGAGGAGATTCTCCAGTACGGCGAGAAGATTGCTAGAAAATACATAGAAGAGAAGCTTGAGGAGGCAAAGTTCTACATAACTGCCCTCGAAAGGAGAAAGGCCACCCTTATCACAATAGGCAATGAAATAGTGATGAGAAACGCACCCTTCCTCTTGAAAACGAGCGACAAGATCAGGCCCCTGAAGATGAATGTGATTGCTGACAAGATAGGGGTTGTGGTCTCTACAATTAGTCGCGCCGTGAAGGATAAGTTTGTCCAGACACCGGTAGGAACCTTCCCGATAAGGTATTTTTTCGGTAATGTACAAGAGAAGGAACAAGCACTGGAAGTGATTGCGGAGATTGTGAAAGAGGACCCCGGAATTTCCGATTCACAGCTTGTGGTTGAGCTAAAGAATAGGGACATCTGCATTGCAAGAAGAACTGTCAACAAATATAGAAACCAGCTGGGATTAGGAAAAACGAAATGATAAGAAAAGCTGTGTTGTTTGTCGGTGGGCAGTACATTTCTTCAACAGAATTCTACTTGAGGAAGCTACATGAGACTCCTTTTGTAGCAGCGGCAGATTCGGGTGCCGAGACGTTGAAGCGTTTCGGAATTCATCCTCACCTTCTTGTGGGCGACATGGATTCTATAAGCGAAAGCACTCTTTCCTGGTGCAGAAGTGAGGGTTCCCTTGTCTTGATATACCCGCCTGAAAAAGATGATACAGATACTCAGATCGCGCTTCGGGCCCTTGAAGAACGGGGCATAGCGGAGGTGGAGATCTTCGGCGCCACAGGTCTGCGCCTCGATCACTTCATGGGTACTCTTGCTTCGATCTATGGTGCGCGGAACTCCTTGAAAGCAACAATAGTGGAGGATAGTGTAGAGATCGGAATGGTATCCAAAGAGCTTATCTCCACAGTAGAACTAGGCGAGACCTGGTCTCTGTTCCCCTTCGGAGGACAGCCGACCATGATCAGTCTAAAGGGCTTCAAATACCCTTTGAGAGATGCCTTTCTTGAGTACGGGAACCCACTTGGAGTTTCAAACGAGACAATAGAAAGAGAAGTACAGATTCTCTGCAAAGGAGGTACCGCCCTATACTTCAGATGGTTGAAAGAGCGATAGTAATATCCGACACGCATGGTTCGTTGACGAGAGTGAAGAAAGTACTTACTGAAGTGGACGAAAACACTCTCGTTATTCACTGCGGGGACTATCTCTATCACGGGCCGAGAAACCCTCTGCCAGAAGGCTACGATCCCATGGCGCTTGCCGATTTTCTAGGGAAATTGTCCAACAGAATCATTGGAGTTAGGGGAAACTGCGATAGCGAAATTGATCTATCGCTGGTCGGTCAGGAAGATGCTCCAAGCGCCCGTTCTCTGTTGATAAACGATCTCGAACTATTCGTAACGCACGGTCACAAGAACTACCGCTTTCCCAACGATCGCGGTTTGGTGATATCCGGTCACACTCACATCTCGCGACTCTTGAGCAATGATGGCCTGATCTTCCTCAATCCCGGGAGTCCCTCATTGCCTAAGGATGAAACGGGAGGTTCATACGGAGTAATCGATTTCAGAAAGCAAACTGTGTCTCTCAAGAATCTCGAAGGACTGGAGCTTCACGTGTTACCCTTCTAGGAGCGCGAATCTTCCCTAAACATGTTACTGAACCCATGATATAATAAATATCTGGGTGATGAATATGGTTTTGAGATGGCATGGACATTCGTGTTTTTCGCTTGAGTGCGATGGAAAGACTCTTCTAATCGATCCCTTCGATGAGGGAGTCGGTTATGATATGCCCGCGGTGAAGCCGGACATTATTCTGGAATCCCATCAGCACCATGATCATAACGCGCATGATCGATTCCAATCCGGATATGTTCTAGTCAACACGCCCGACAGCAGAAACGTATATGGCTTTGCAATAACGGGTCATTCGGTTTTTCACGATGACGTTCAGGGCAAGAAACGCGGCAAGAACATCGTTTTTGAAATCACAACTCCGGATGGTTTCAGGGTCGTTCATTGCGGAGACCTCGGCCACAGATTGGATTCGGAAATGATCGAGGCGTTGAAGAATCCAGATGTTCTCCTAGTACCTGTTGGCGGCGTCTACACAATCGATGGCGGATTGGCACGAGAACTGACGAGAGACCTCGCTCCGTTCTGTGTAATTCCTATGCATTTTAAGACAGAAGACCTGACTTTCGAGCTGGGGAAGGTCGAAGAGTTCCTTGCAGGCGATCCCTTCGAACAACTCGACGAACTAAGACTTGAAGAAAAGGCCGACACGGGAACCAGAATAGTCGTCCTCAGATATCATTGATCGAGGGCATAATATGGATGAAAAGAGAGTTCTATCTCTCCTAGGAATAGGCAGAAGAGCAAACAAGGTTGTGTTTGGTAAAGAGCAACTTAGGGGTTATTTGAGGCAGCCGTTAAGAAGAAAGTTTCTCATTCTGGCTTGCGATACCAGCGATTCGATAAAGGAAGACTGGGTTAAGAGATGCAAGAGCCACGGGGCAAGCTGTATTCTTCTCAAAGAACACGACCGCATCGCTCTGGGAAAGGCCATCGGCAAAGACAACATCTCTGCAGTGGCAGTTGCCGATGATGGCCTTGCAGAGGAAATCTCAAAGATAATGACACAGGCGGGAGGTGACTGAGCTATGCCAAAAGCCAGAGTGTACGCACTTGCTAAGAGACTTAACATAACGGCAAGAGAGCTGCTGGACGAACTTGAGGAGCTCGGTGTTACCGTCAAGAACCATATGTCCGTTCTTGACGAGGAGACCGTTAATATCATCGCTGGTCTCTATGAGGAAGAAAAGAAGGAGCTCTTAAGGAAGGTCGAAAAGGCGAAGAATAAGATTCAGGAGAAAGAAGTAAAGAATCTTGAAAAGAAATTAGTCTCGAAAGAGGAGCCAGGGACCGAGAAAAAAACTCCGGTTGAGCATAAAGTAAGAACGATCAAGCTGAAGAGCAACGAATTCAAGCTCGACATACTCGCCAAGAAGATGAACGTTCAGATCTCCAAGGTGATAAAGGATCAGTTCATGAACGGGATAATACTTCGCCCCGGCCAGATTCTCTCGCTTGAAGACGCGGTGAAAATTGCCAAGAATTACGAATGGGAAGTGGAGCTGGTTCATGAAGAAGAGATGAATCCCTTTGAGAGCATCGCGAGTTCTTACGCAGAATCTTACAAAGAAAGCTCAAGACTGGTTCAGAGGCCCCCGGTCGTCACGGTTATGGGGCACGTTGACCATGGGAAGACTACGCTTCTCGACAGAATTAGAAAGGCCAAGGTCGCCGAAGACGAAATCGGAGGCATTACCCAGACAATAGGTGCTTACCAGGTCGAGATAAGAAACAAGAAGATCACGTTCATTGATACGCCCGGGCACGAGGCATTCACCGAAATGAGAGCGCGCGGAGCTCAGGCAACGGATATCGTAGTTCTTGTTGTAGCGGCCGACGACGGTGTTATGCCGCAGACTATAGAGGCTTATAACCACGCGAAGACAGCAAATGTGCCCATAATTGTCGCGATAAACAAAATAGACAAACCAAACGCAAACATAGACCTCACGAAGCAACAGCTCGCCTCGAAGCTTGGCCTCGTTCCTGAAGACTGGGGCGGGGACACTGTAACAGTTCCTGTATCTGCGAAAACAGGCAAGGGCGTTGAGGATGTTCTTGAGATGATCCTTCTTGTAGCCGAAGTAGCAGATGTGAAGTGCATTCCCGAAGGAAACGCAAGAGGAATCATTATTGACTCAAGAATGGACAAGGCCGTAGGTCCCCTGGCAACTCTCGTTGTAAAAGACGGGATTTTAAGACCTGGCGACTACGTTGTTGCCGGTTCTGCCTCAGGCAGAGTGAAGGCATTGATTAACGAATACGGGAAGCGAATCAAAGAAGCCCATCCTTCAGATCCTGTGCAGATTATTGGCTTCGACGAGGTTCCCGATGTCCACAGCGTTGTGTACGCGGTTGAAAACCTTGATACTTCAAGATCGCTTGCCGAATACGCAAAGAATAAGGCTCAGAAAGAAAAATCCGTTACCACCAGGCACCATATCAGGCTTGAAGAATTCCTCTCAACGACTGGCAACACTGACGAGAAGAAGGATCTCAATGTGATACTGAAAGCCGATTCCTTCGGCACAGTCGAGGCTCTGAAGCAGGCCTTGGCCAAGCTAGAGAATAACGACGTCAGGATTGAGGTCGTCCATTCTGGTATCGGCTCTGTAAATTCGAGTGACGTAATGCTGGCATCTGCCTCCGATGCCGTAATAATGGGCTTCAAAGTTAAACCCGATGCCCAGGCAAGAAAACTGGCAGAAGTTGAGGGCGTACAGATCAAAGTTTACGAGATCATCTTTAACTTGATAGACGACCTCAAGAAAGCCCTTGAGGGTCTCCTAGAACCCGAGGAAGTCGATGAAGTGATCGGCCATGGACACATAAAGCAGTTGTTCAGAATCAGTAAAGTTGGAACTATAGCCGGTGTTCAGGTGGACGATGGGCACGTGCTTAAGAAAGGCAGGATGAGAGTATACAGAAAGAACGAGGAAATTGCAGACGTAGCGATCGAAGTGCTCAAGCATTACAAAGACGATGCGAGCAGGGTAGATGCCCCAATGGAGTGCGGAATAAAGGCGCTCGGCTTTGATGACTTCCAGGAAGAAGATCAGCTTGAATTCCACAGCAAGAAGAGCGTGAAGAGAACAATAGATTTTACCGAATAAGTCCTTTGATAGATGAATGAGGTCCCTTGATGGGGCCTTTTTTTTGGAAAAAACGAGGTTGCGGGGTGTGCGCACGTCCAGCTAAGGCAAGAATGTTCAGTGGGA